>JAZQOB010000051.1:0-3609 GCA_045627625.1 Treponema sp. | reverse complement strand
CTTCAAAAGTTCACCCACAACCAGTTCAGACTGACCACCGTGATATCCGTATGCTGTATCATAATAATTGATGCCGTTCTCCATACAGTAAGCAATCATTTTTTTAGAAAGCTCCACATCAATCTGATTATCCTGTCCATTTAAGACCGGAAGACGCATGTTTCCCATACCAAGTGCCGAAAGTTTTTTTCCATTAAAATCACTGTAAATCATAAATTTTTCACCTATAAAACCTTATAATCCTATCTTCTTTATCCAACTTTTAATATCAGCCTTTTCACTATGGGCCTGACTCAAGCCTTCCTTTACTTTCTTAGAAGTGCTTAACTCTCCAATAGCCTTTAAAGTTTCCTTATTTCCACTAGACCAATATGTACAAAATGGTACCACAGTTTTTCCAGCAAGATTTTTCTGTTCGCTCAAAAACCAGGTTTCCAGAGGATTTGCAACATAGTCATTCCACACAGGAGTACCGGCAAAAATTGTGTCATATTTAGAAAGATCTGGCACAGATTTAATTTTTCTTGGTGTATTATTTTTTCTGTCAGCTTTAGATTCCTCACTGCATTTTGTTCCATTTAATGAATATGGATTATCCAGCTGCAGTTCAAAAATATCGCTGCCAGTTTCTTCTGCAATCCGTTCTGCCATTGCTTTTGTTGTCCCAGTAAGACTGTAGAAAACCACAAGCGATTTTGCATTTGCAGAAATTAATATAGAAAATAACAATAAGATAGAAAGAAATTATTTTTTCATATTTGCCTCCTGATGTTATAAGAATTATATTCACCACAATCTGATATAGCAAATACTTATTTCAAATGATTATCCATACCTTTTTTCTATAGTTATGGTATAATCAGTTTATGAGATTAAATTTTCAGGTTTTGATATATTTTCTTGCTATTGCAAATGAAGAATCCATAACAGCCGCATGCGAAGTTCTTCATGTAACCCAGCCAACTGTAAGCCGCCAGATTTCGGATTTGGAAAAAGATTTAGGGGTAGTTTTATTTGAACGTGGGCCACGGAAAATCACATTGACCAAAGAAGGCATTTTATTTAAAAGACGGGCGGAAGAAATTCTTTCTCTCATTAACATTACCGAAACAGAAATTGCCCAAGATTCTCAGGAGCTGGAAGGAACGATTACCATTGGAGGCGGGGAACTTAAGGCGGTGGATTATGTCTGTGAAAAAATGGCAGAATTTCAGAAGCTTCATCCAAAGGTATTCTTTAACTTTAACACCACAACAAGTGACATTATAAAGGATCAGATGGACAAAGGTCTGCTGGACATTGGTATTTTATTGGAGCCCATAGAAATTGAACGATACGATTATTTCAGGCTGCCTGTAACGGAAAAATGGTGTGTTCTTACCCAGCCGGATTCCAGTCTTGCAAAAAAAGATTTTATAGAACCTTCAGATTTGCTGGAGGAAAAAATAATTCTTCCCCGAAGAAACAACATAAAAAATGAACTTTCTGCCTGGTTTGGAAAAGACATTACAAAGCTTAATACAGTGGCAATCCACAATCTTAATTCCAATACAGCAGTCATGGTTTCAAAAGGTGTTGGGACTGCCCTGACCGTAGAAACTGAACTTATAAAGAATTTTTCTGGAATAAAGGTTCTGCAATTAAAACCTGAACTAACAGCCAGAACCGTTGTTGCCTGGAAGAAAAATATTCCTATGAATACGGCAACAACAAAGTTTATTGAATTCTTGAGGGAATAGTTTATTCAAATCTATCTATCAAAATTAGGATCTTTCTCCCCTATTTCCTGTAAACAACTGCAAAAGACTTCCCTTTTACAATCTCAGCAATTTCGACATTCTCAAATCCAGCCCGTTTACCAAGTTCTACCAGATCCTCTGGCTCAAACTTCTTGAATCCCTTTTCGGCCATTTTTGTTCTGGAAAGCCATTCTTTTGAGTAAACGGCATTGATAAAGCAACCGCCAGGAACAAGACAGCGACGGATTTCAGAAAGGCCTTTTACTGTATCTGACCAGAAGTAAACTGTATTTATGGAAGAAACCGCATCAAAAGAATTGTCTGCAAACTGAAGATTACAACAGTCCCCTACTTCAAGATTCAAACGGTTGGCTTTCAAAGCTTTTTTGTTTCTCTTTTCAGCAAGGGTTTTCATATCTTCAGAAATATCTATTCCGTAAAGATTACAGCCAAAAGATTTATCTGCAAGTTTCAAAAGGTATCCGTTGCCATAACCGATATCCAAAAGCTTTTGGTTTTTATCAAGTGCCAGCAATGATACAGTTTTCTTATACATTTTCTTGTTAATGATATTCATGCATTTGCAGCAGATAAAACCAACAATACCGCGAGGATTTCCGAACTGACTTCCAATGTATTCTGTAAGTTTACTCAAAATGAACTCCTATTTTTTCAAACTCAAAATAATATCAGTCTTTCCCTTCCCTGCAGCAAGGAAAGTTTTAATTTCCTTTACATCAGTAATATCAAGTTTTCCAAGCATTGTGTAACTCCAACCGTTATTGTCATAGAAGAAGCTGATGGAGTTTCCCTGATACAGAACAATGTCGCCTGGAACTGTATCAATTTGGGAATTGTCAGTTGGAAGCCTTGTTCCGAAAGTTCCGACTTTTTCAAATCCGCCGTAGTCATCGGTTTTTACAGTTACATTGCCTTTTGTAAGAAGTTCAAGAAGAGCTTTTGTTGCAACATTTTCAACCAGAGTTGCTGTTTTGGTTACGCCGTTTACAGTTACGTTTATTGTTGTTCCCATAGTTTTTTTACCTGTAGATTTTGAGGATTGTGCACATGCTGAGAATGAGAGAATGCAGAATGCCAGGATTGTTAGGAGTGATTTTTTCATATTCATTTACCTTCTCTTTTTTATTTTAGGTTTCACAAGATTCCAGCTTTCATCTATAAGTTTTCGAAGTGCATCTTCTGTAACAAGTTCAAGTCTGATGCTTACCCAATATTTTTTGCTCATATGATATGCCGGAAGGAATGATTCCTCATGAAGCAGGTCTTCTATAAGAATTGGATCTGCCTTTACATTCATAACATCTTCAGTTTCATCACTATTTTCATAGCCGGAAATATGAAGATTTTTCTTTTTTACTTCCATGATGATTCCAAACCATTTGTTACTGGCAGAATGTCTGAAAACAGCATGAGTTTCGCCGTCCCAAAGATATTCAGCCTCTACAGAGTATGTTTCGTTAATGATTTTTATAACTTCATTTCGTTTCATTTTCGAATCTTTTCTTCAGAACCTCGTAATGATTTCAATTTCATTCTTTGCTTTTGCACCTTCTGAAAAAGTTTTGATTGCGGCCAGTGTGTTACCTTTTCTGGCACTTCCATTTACGATTACGATTTTCATCTTTCTACATTCCTGTAATTAATTTTTAACACATTCCAAAATACTTAAATGCTTCAAGAATGTAGTTTTCATATTTTTCTGGACAAGGTTTTACCCGTTTTCCTTCATCAATACGATTTGGAGCTGTTCGTTTTTTTAATCCACATTTTTCTTTCATATGAGCAATCCAACATGTTTGAACAACAATGTCATGATTTTCTTTTACGTATTTTTGAATATCTTTATATG
>JAZQOB010000050.1:0-15371 GCA_045627625.1 Treponema sp. | reverse complement strand
TCTTAAACATTCCCATGTAGACTGAACATCACCATTCCAAAGAACATTGTTATATTTCTGTGAACCTACCCAGCAGCATCGTTCAAGATTTACAAAATCTTTTCTACCCATAGCTTTCATTCCATCATAGAATGTCTGGCTATACATTAATGGATAAATGTTAGAACAAGATAATGCAGTTCCTAACTGATAACGATAGTTTCCAAAATCATAAACATTATAATCTGGTTCAGCATTATCCATCCAGAACATATCAATACCGTAATCAGCATAGTTTTTCTTAACGATGTTCCATACATATTCACGAGCTTCAGGATTTGTTGCATCAAAAGTCAAACAGTCACCCATAAAATCATAAGTCTGGTTTGTACCTCGTTCAGTACGAACAAGATAACCTCTATCAAGCATTTCATAATAATGAGAACATTTTTTATCAACTGAAGGCCAGATAGAAACCATTACTTTAGTTCCCATTGCATGTAATTCATCAACCATGGCTTTTGGATCTGGCCAGTATTCTTTGTCAAAACACCAGTCTCCCTGACGAGGCCAATGGAAGAAATCAATTACCATTACATCAAGATGAATGCCCATTTCTTTATATTTTCTTGCAACAGTAAGAACTTCATCCTGTGTACGATAACGTAGTTTGCACTGCCAGAAACCTAAATAATCTTTAGAAAGAACTGGAGCACGACCTACAGCTGCTGTAAAATTTTCAATAATTTTAGCTGGAGTATCTTCAACTGTAATCCAATAATCCATTTCTTTTGTAGATTCAGCTACCCATTCAGTAATATTCTTTGCAAAATTTACATGACCAACAGCTGGATTATTCCACAAAAAACCGTATCCAAGATTTGATACAGCAAAAGGAATAGAAATCTGGGAGTTACGCTGTGCAAGTTCAAGAGTACAGCCCTTCATATCAAGATATGGTGCAGGATACTGTCCCATACCAAAGAGTTTTTCTTCATCATTAGGATCAAATCTTACAGTTAACTTATAGTCACCGCCAATAATTCCCTGCCAGTGTCTGTTGATTACCTTTGTACAGCAAGATTCTTTTGTTGCAGAAGGATCATAAGCACGGAAATATTCATGAAGAATTTGTTTACCATCTTTAAAGAAAGTAATTACACCACCATGATTAACCTTTGCTGTAAGTTTTCCATTTGTAATTTCTGCTCCATTTGGAGTCAAAGCAACCTGGGCTGTTCCATGGTTGATTTTTTCAGTTAAAGCCCATGCTCTATCAATAAATGCAGGCTCTAAAGTTGAACGAACACGGAAAGAATTCTTTCCCCATGGTTCAATCATCAAGGTTTCATTACCTTTTTTGAATACAAGTGTATTCTTGGCTTCTAAAAACATAGTACCATCCTGATTTGTAAAAATAGTTTTTGAAACGTTTTTTAACTTTTATAAAGCAAATTAAATTAATTATCTTAATTTATTTTAAGTAAAATTGAAAAAAATGTTAATGTATATATATTTATGAAAATTGTAAGAAAGTATAAAAAATTTTATACTTTAAACTGTCCTATTTCTGTATGGATAGTTTCAACAGAAGAAGAAACTTCCTGTGCAATAGAGAGAAGCTTACTGCCAGCTTCATTAATACTCTTTGCACCTTCATCCATTTCATGAATACTAGAATTAACAATATTTGTAGCATTCTGAAGAGTCTGAACTTCGTTAAGAATCTGTTCGTTACCCAAAGACATTTCTCTTGCGGCCTGGCGAACTTCTAAAGTACTGTTATTCATTGCATATAAAGATTCAGTAATCTGTTTAGAACCAACCTGCTGTTCGTCCATAGCACCTTTAATCATCTGAATAACTTCATCTGTCTTTTTAATATTTTCAGCAACAGAAGTAAATGCTTCTGAAGCTTTATTAGATTCACTTACTACATAATTGATTGAAGCCTGAATAGAAGAAAGCTCCTGACCAATTGTTTCTGACTGTGAAGAAGAATTTTCAGAAAGTTTTCTGATTTCATCTGCAACTACAGAGAAACCTCTACCCGCTTCACCTGCATGAGCCGCTTCGATTGCTGCATTCATGGCAAGAAGATTTGTCTGTTCTGCAATAGCGGAAATAACAGCATTTGCTTCCTGAAGCATTTTAGATTCTTCATCAATTTTCTGTAATCTTTCATTAACATTATTCTGAGTCTGAATACCAATCTTGGCATTTTCTTCAAGCAAATCAAAAGCCTGAACCATTGCAGTTACAGAATTATTTACAGAGTTAATGTTTCCAACCATTTCTTCAACAGCAGCTGTTGCTTCTTCAACATTTTCAGCCTGCATTGCAATCATATGCTCCAGAGAATTGATATTCGAAGCAATCTGCTGAACAGCACCGGCAGTTTCAGAAACACTATGACTTTCATTACCAATTTCGGAAGTAACACTTAAAATATTACCCATAATCTGAGAAATTGAAGAAGAAGTTTCTTCTGCGCATTGCTGTAATTCAAGATTTACTTCAGAAAGAGTTTCTTCCGACTGGTTAATTTTTTGTACAATTTCCTGAAGTTTTTCAACGAAACTGTTAAAACCAACAACAACATTTCCAATTTCTTTTGTCACTCGTTTTAACTTAAGACGATTTGTTAAATCTGCATGACCAGAACCAATGGCAATAAGTTTGTTACCAACAAGTTTTAAAGGATTAATTGCTTTTGTAAGCATAAAGGCAACAAGGAATCCAAAAATAAGGAGAACAATTGCGGCAATTGACATAATTACACGCATTCCAAGAATTTTATTGATTAATTCTTTTTTTGGAACTGATGCCGCAACAGACCAGGTACTTCCTTTTACAGCATCAAATGAGAAGAAATAAGTTTCTTTTTTATCTGTATAAGTAAGAACACCAGATTCGTTTTTTGCCATAGCATTCAAAGCTTCAACAAAAGCATCATTTTTCTGTTTTTTAGCTTCATCTCTTAAATTTATTCGTTTAAGTACTCTGTCATGGTCTACATCACCGTAAATATCTACGACAGAGCGTTCAAGAATAATTGGATGTGTACTATCCCCAATAACATAATGGCTACAGATTTCAGAAAGCATTTTACCATCAGAAATCAAACACATTACAGAACTGAGTTCATTATTTTCGTCATAAACAGGAACAGAATAATAAAAAACTAAAGAACCATATTCAGCATCATAAGTAGGTCCAAAAACACTTGCGACCCCTTCTCTAGCCTGAATAAAATCCTGTCTTGTTGCAAGGAATTTATCATTTCCATCAACATCAGTTGTCATACCATAAAGATCGACAACATAGATATCAAGAAAGTTATCATCTTTTAATGCAATTTCTTTTAACTGTTTTTGTTTTTCAATAACAGGAGTATTGGAATCACGAATGGAAGGAAGAGCTGAAAGATCCGCAATCAAATCCTGTCTTAAAGAGTTTTCATCAGAAACAACTTCAGAAATGATTTTTGTCATCTTTTCGATATCTGAAGTATAAACACCAACTAATGCCTGGTTAGAAAAAGTAATAGCGATTAAGAAAAAAACAATAGCCCCCAAAAAAGTCAGAGAAACAATCGACGCTATCATTATAGATTTTAATGTTTTCATAGTTATATGATATATCGACTTTAAAGCAAACTCAACTAAAATCTTTCTATATTATTCAGAGAAAATTCTTATTATGTTTAATTATTCTGCCTAAACTCAATAAAAAAAAAATTGAAAAATCATTGAAAATTTTCAAGAATGCAATTGCAAAAAACAACTTTGTCTATTATATTTATAAAACGCACTATATTTAGTGTTGCTAGTGTTGTTAGTTAAATATAACCCATACCGCTAGTGTCATATTATCTTACTTTTAACTTAAAAAACGACTCTATTTTTACCTAATAATTCTGGGGGGTGATTATTATGAAGCTTATCAAGAGAAATGGAACTGAGGTTATTTTCGATTCAAGAAAAATTGAAAATGCAGTTGCAAAAGCAAACTCTGAAGTTCCGGTTGAAGAAAGACTCTCAGATAAGCAGATTAAAGATATCGCAAACAGAATTACATATATTTGCCAGCGTTCTAACAGCGAAATGAATGTTGAAACTATCCAGGATTTAGTCGAAACAGAAATCATGCGTGAAGGCGCTTTTTCAATTGCAAAGCTTTATATTAAATACCGTTACCAGCATGAATTAATGCGTAAAGCAAATTCTACAGATAAACAGATTCTTACTCTCCTTGAATGCTGTAACGAAGAAGTAAAACAGGAAAACTCAAATAAAAACTCAACAGTTGTAAGTGTTCAGCGTGACTATATGGCTGGTGAAGTTTCCAAAGATATTACCCGCCGTTTCCTTTTGGACGAAGATATTCAGAAAGCCCATGATGAAGGAATCATTCACTTCCATGATGCAGATTACTTTGCACAGCATATGCACAACTGTGATCTTGTAAATCTTGAAGACATGCTCCAGAACGGAACTGTAATCAGCGGAACAAAAATTGATAAACCTCACTCATTCTCTACTGCATGTAACATTGCAACTCAGATTATTGCTCAGGTTGCATCTTCTCAGTACGGTGGACAGAGTATTTCACTTACACATCTTGCTCCATTTGTAAATATCAGCCGTAATAAAATTAAAGCTGAATTAAAACAGATTCAGGAAAAAACTCATCTCGATCTTACACAGGAACAGTTCGATGAAATTGTTGCTAAACAGCTGGCAGATGAAATTACAAAGGGTGTTCAGACAATTCAGTACCAGGTTGTTACACTCATGACAACTAACGGACAGAGTCCTTTCGTTACTGTTTTCATGTACTTAAACGAAGCTAAAGACGAACAGGAAAAAGCAGATCTTGCATTGATTATCGAAGAAGTATTAAAACAGAGATATAAAGGTGTAAAAAATGAAAAAGGAATCTGGGTTACTCCAGCTTTTCCTAAATTAATTTATGTTCTTGAACCAGACAACATTAACGAAGGCGAAAAATACTTTTATCTTACAGAACTTGCTGCAAAATGTACTTCACGCCGTCTTGTTCCAGATTATATTTCTGAAAAGAAAATGCTTGAACTTAAAAAAGGAAACTGTTACCCATGTATGGGATGCCGTTCTTTCCTTACAGTTTATAATGAACCAGAAACAAACAAACCAAAATTCTATGGTCGCTTTAATCAGGGAGTTGTAACAATTAACCTTGTTGATGTTGCATGTTCTTCTGGAAAAGATATTAATGAATTCTGGAAAATTATGGATGAACGCCTTGAACTTTGTCATAGAGCCCTTCTTATTCGCCATAAACGACTTTTGGGGACTCCAAGTGATGTTGCTCCAATCTTGTGGCAGAATGGTGCTTTAGCTAGACTCAAGAAAGGCGAAGTTATCGATAAATTATTATTCAACGGATACTCGACAATTTCTTTAGGTTATGCAGGTCTTTGTGAATGTGTAAAATATATGACAGGAAAAAGTCATACAGATCCAGAAGCTCAGCCGTTTGCACTTAAAATCATGCAGTATTTGAACGATGCATGTGCAAAATGGAAGCAGGAAACTCCTATTGATTTCTCTCTTTACGGAACTCCAATGGAAAGTACAACTTACAAGTTTGCAAAGGCTTTAAAGAAACGCTTTGGAATTATTGAAGGCGTAACAGATAGAAACTACATTACAAACAGCTATCATGTTCATGTTACAGAAAACATTGATGCTTTTGAAAAATTAAACTTTGAATCTAAATTCCAGGAATTAAGTCCAGGTGGAGCTATCAGTTATGTAGAAGTTCCAAACATGGAAAACAACATTCCAGCAGTTCTTGCCCTCTTAAAACATATTTATGAAAATATTATGTACGCAGAATTGAATACAAAAAGCGACTGCTGTCAGATTTGTGGCTATACAGGAGAAATCCAGATTGTAAAAGATGATGATGGAAAACTTGTATGGGAATGTCCTAACTGCAAAAACCGTGATCAGTCTACAATGAATGTTGCCAGAAGAACCTGTGGTTATATTGGTACCCAGTATTGGAATCAGGGACGCACACAGGAAATCCAGGAAAGAGTTCTTCACTTATAATTTGAGCAGGCTGTTTTATGTATTACTGTAATATTAAAAAAACTGATATAGCAAACGGCGAAGGTGTTAGAGTTTCTTTATTTGTTTCAGGCTGTAGAAATCAATGTCCAGGATGTTTTCAACCAGAAACCTGGAATTTTGAATATGGACAGGAATTTACAGAAGAAACAGAAAATGAAATTATCGAAGCATTAAAACCTTCCTATATTTCAGGACTTACAGTTTTAGGTGGAGAACCTTTTGAACCTGAAAATCAGAAAGTTCTTGCTCCATTTCTTACTAAAATCAAAGCCTTATTTCCAGAAAAAAACATCTGGTGTTATACAGGTTATATAATCGAAAAAGACTTACTTCCACAGCAGGGCCGTAAACATACAAATTCAACTCAAATCATGCTTAACAATATTGATGTTCTTGTAGATGGTCCATACATTGAAGCAGAACGAAATATTTCCCTTGCTTTCCGCGGAAGTGAAAATCAGAGAATTATTAGACTTTCAGCAAAAAATTAATTTAAAAATCAGGTAAAAAAATGAAAGAATATTGTACTTTTGGTGTTGCTGGTAATTTTACAGGACATCTTGAACAGGCTGGAGAAGCCGTTGATTTTAAGAATGTAAAAACTCTTGAAGCTAATGCTCCAAAAGCAATTTTTCCTACTTATATTTGTTCCGAAAAATCAAATTGCCCCTCATATTTGAAGGTATTCCCTTTTGATTCTACAAAAGTAATTTTTCCAGAAGGAGAAGAAAATCTTCAGATTGAACCTGAATGCGGAATCCTTTTCAAAGCAAAATGGACAGATGAAGTATTAACAGATTTGGTTCCCCTCGCCTTTGGTGCATCAAATGACTGTTCTATCCGAAAAGCTGGTGCCAATAAAATCAGCGAAAAAAAGAACTGGGGAGCTTCTTCGAAGGGATTTTCAGAAAAATTAATTCCTATCGACAGGTTTGATTCAAAAGGATCAATTAATAAATACAGAATTGCAAGTTTTATTAAACGAAATAATCAGGTTTATCTTTATGGAGAAGACAGTCCTGTAAGAGAATACAGTTACATATATGAAAAACTCAAAACATGGATGCTGGATAAGTTTAATAAACAGAAATGTGAAGGACCTGCAGAAGACATTCATTCATACTTAGTAAGTGCCGGAAAACCTGAAAAAATTATGGTATCTATTGGTGCTACAAGATATACAAGTTTTGGTGAAAAAAATTATTTACAGAATCAGGATAAAACCTTTGTAATTCTTTATCCAGAATCCTATACACCACAGGAAATACTTAAAATGGTTGAAGAAGAAAATTTTGATTTTTCAAAGGTTTCTGATATTTCAGCTTTAGTACAAACCGTAGTACAGAACAATTAAAGCAGTACTTTAGAAATATTGACAATATATATGCTTTAATTATAATTTAAATATTCAATTTTATTAAAAATCAATGAGGTATAATTATGGGAAAAACAATTGCTCAGAAAATCTTTGAAACACATTTGGTAGACAAGCCATACGACAACACTTATATCGTTAAACTAGACCGTGTTTTCTGTCATGAAATCACAACTCCAATTGCTATCAATGACCTTATTGATCGTGGTAAGGACAGAGTTTTTGATAACACAAAAATTAAAGCTGTAATTGACCATGTATCTCCTGCAAAAGACAGTAAAACAGCTCTTCAGGAAAAAATTCTTCGTGACTGGGTAAACCGTAACGGAATTAAAGACTTTTTTGATATTGGATCAAATGGTGTATGTCATGCTATTTTCCCTGAAAAAGGTTATGTTCGCCCAGGATTTACTGTAATCATGGGAGACAGCCATACTTGTACACATGGTGCTTTTGGTGCTTTTGCTGCAGGTGTTGGTACAACTGATCTTGAAGTTGGTATTTTGAAAGGTGTATGTTCTTTCCGTGAACCAAAAACAATTAAAATCAATTTAACTGGTACATTACAGAAAGGCGTTTACGCAAAAGATGTAATTCTTCACATTATCAGTCATATTGGTGTAAATGGTGCTACTAACTGTGTAATTGAATTTTCAGGTCCAATTATCGATAACTTTGATATGGAATCTCGAATGACTTTATGTAACATGGCTGTTGAAGCAGGTGCTACTTCTGGTATTTGTTATCCTGATATTAAAACTGTAGATTATCTTTGGGAATTCATTAAAGATGACTATGCAACTAAAGAAGATGCAGTAAAAGACTATGCTAAATGGATTTCTGATGCTGATGCAGAATACGAAAAGAAAATTGATTTGGACTTAACAAATCTTGAACCAGTTTGTACTTTCGGCTATAAACCAGATCAGGTTAAAACTGTAAAAGAAATGACTGGTACTAAAATTGACCAGGTATATATCGGTTCTTGTACAAATGGCCGTATTTCTGACTTGAGAATTGCTGCAGAAATCCTTAAAGGAAAGAAACTTGCTGCAGGAGTTCGTGGTATCGTTTCTCCAGCTACTCCAAAAGTTTATAAAATGGCTTTGGACGAAGGAATCATCTCAATTTTCATGGATGCAGGTTTCTGTGTAACAAATCCAACTTGTGGTGCTTGTCTTGGTATGAGTAACGGTGTATTGGCAGAAGGTGAAGTTTGTGCATCAACAACAAACCGAAACTTTAATGGTCGTATGGGTAAAGGTGGTATGGTTCACCTTATGTCCCCTGCTACAGCCGCAGCTTCTGCTATTAAAGGTGTAATTTGTAATCCTGATTAATTTTTTAAGATTTTTTTTGCACTTTTAATACAAATGATATTATACTTATATTATTAATAAAAAATATTTTTTTATGGGAGTAAAAAAAATGAAAACTTTTGGCGGTTCAGTACTGTTTTTGGATCGTTCAGATATTAATACTGACGAAATTATTCCTGCAAAGTATCTTACAGAAAATACAAAGCAGGCTTTAAAACCATATCTTCTTGAAGACTTAAAACTTGAAGGCTTCAATTCTAAAACTGACCTTATTGGTAAAAAAGTAATTATTACAAGAGAAAACTTTGGTTGTGGTTCATCTCGTGAACATGCTCCATGGGCTCTTGAAGTAAATGGAATTTACACAGTTGTAGCTCCAAACTTTGCACGCATCTTCAGACAGAACATGTTTAACTGTGGAATGATGGCAATTGAAATGGACAGAAAATCCGTTGCTGATATGTTCAAAACTTTTGCAGACAAAGACACAGAATGTAAAATTGTTCTTAATGACGATGGAACAGCAAAGGTAAAACTTATTGCAGGTTCACTCTCTAAGAGCTATATGTTCAAATTAGACGATTTTGAAAAAGCTCTTGTAGAAAAAGATGGTTGGGTTGGCTTAGCTGATTCTAAATACTAATTATTTTTACCCATGTTTAACATTTTAGTTGTTGATGATGATAAAAATATACGTCGCCTGATACAAGCAGTACTTGAAACTGAAAATTATACAGTTTCTTGTGCTGCTGATGGGCTTGAAGCCTTAAATGTATTAGGTGAACAACATATTGATCTTATAGTCCTTGATATCATGATGCCAAATATGGATGGTTATCAATTTACCGAAACTATCAGGGAACAAAATATTGATATTCCTATCTTAATGATTTCTGCCAAACATGAACCTGCTGACAAGCATAAAGGGTTTATTGCAGGCACAGACGATTACATCACAAAACCAATTGATCAGGAAGAAATGCTTTTAAGAATAAAAGCCTTACTCCGTCGTGCAAAAATTACCAGCGAAAGAAAAATTACTATCGGGCAGACAACTTTAGACTATGATTCTTTTTCTGTAATTTCCAATAACGAAACACAGGAACTTCCTCAAAAAGAATTTCTTCTTTTATATAAACTTCTCTCGTATCCTGGCAAAATCTTTACAAGAATTCAGTTGATGGAAGAAATCTGGGGTGTTGATTCCGAAACTAACTGGGAAACTTTAACTGTTCACATTGCAAGATTAAGAAAGCGATTCGAAAACAACAATGATTTTACAATTGATGCAGTTCGTGGACTTGGCTACAAGGCGGTAAAAAACGTTGAATAGCAGAGCCTTTTTATTCAGTCGAAGAAACAAAAGTAATCATATAAGCAATAGAAGAAGTCGGCTTGAACTTTTAAAGCTTACTTTTCTTTTTTCTGGAATTATTCTTATTACCTTTTTGCTTTCTGTAGCATTAATTTATCTTTTAGTCGTAAAAACTACTCTTTTCAGTCTTATTTATAAAGATTCTATGAATAAGCCTGCCATCATTCTTGCAATCGTTTTAATTTCATTAACCATTGGATACAGTATTGCCTTTGCAGTTGGACGACTTGTTACAATTCCTGTTCGAAAAATTATGCTTTGTTTTGACCAGGTTGCACTTGGAAATTTCAATACAAGAATAAGTCTTAAAGGCCCCTTTTCTAAACTTAGAGCCTTTGAAGACTTTTCTAAAAGTTTTAATTCAATGGCAGAAGAATTGCAGCATACAGAATTGGTAAGCAATGAATTTATTAACAATTTTTCTCACGAATTTAAAACACCAATTGTTTCAATTGCAGGCTTTGCAAAACTATTAAAAAAAGAAAATATTTCTGCTGAACAAAAGCTTGAATATATAAACATTATTGAAGAAGAATCTCAGCGACTTTCAACAATGACTACAAGTATTCTTACTTTGATGCGACTTGAAAATCAGGAAATTCTTACAAAAATTACAAAATTCAATCTTTCAGAACAAATCAGAAACTGTCTTTTATTGTTAGACAATAAATGGGAAACAAAAAATATTGATTTACAGATTGATTTTGATGAATACCTTATCTGGGGTAACGAAGAATTACTTAAACAGGTTTGGATTAACCTCCTTGATAATGCAATTAAGTTTACTCAGGAAAAAGGTACTATCATTATTAATATTTCTAAGAATAAATACGACTATATTATTTCAATCAGCAATTCAGGATCTTACATTCCGGAAAAATCCAGGGAAAGAATTTTCAATAAGTTTTATCAGGCCGATGAATCACATGCTTCTCAGGGAAATGGAATTGGACTTGCAGTTGTAAAAAAAATCATTGATCTTCATCGTGGATATATTGAAGTAAACTGTTCTGAGAATTTTACTACTTTCACTATTTATATTCCTTTATGACATTTTTTCATCTTTTGTTAAGTTTCAGTTAACAAACTTATAACATAATATTATTGAATAAGTGTTTATTCATTCATTTAGGAGAAATATTATGAACAAAGTAAAAATTATCACAGATTCATGTAGTGATTTGACAGTTGAATTGATGGAAAAATATAACATCGATTATGCAAAAATGAGTACAATTCTTGATGGTGAAGAATCTCCAGCAGATTTATCATGGACACCAGAAGATGTTCACAATTTTTATGAAATCATTCGTGGCGGAAAAAGAATTACAACAGCTCAGGTTTCTGTTGAAGAATTCACTCGTATTTTCACTAAATATCTTGAAGAAGGCTGTGATATTGTTTATATCGGTTGTGCTTTAAAACAGTCAGGTTCTGTAAATACAGGTTTTATGACTGCAAAACAGCTTCTTTCAAAATATCCTAATCAGAAAATTTTCTGTATCGATTCTATGAATGCTTGTATTGGTGAAGGAATTCTTGCTATTGAAGCTTCTAAATATGCTGCTACAGGAAAATCTTCAGACGAAGTAAATGAATACATTCTCAGCATCCGTAAGAACATTAATGAATATTGTACAGTTCATTCTTTGGATTCTTTAAGAAAAGCAGGTCGTGTAAAAGCTTCTGCTGCCTTCTTTGGAAATCTTATGGGTGTAAAACCAATTCTTATTGCAGATGCTGAAGGTAACCAGACTGCATTCAAAAAAGTAAAAGGTCGTCTTACATCATTCAAAGAAATTGTTGCTCTCATGAAATCAACAATCAAAGATGCTGAAAATCAGACAATTCACCTTGTTCATGCAGACTGTTCAGAAGAAGAAGTAAATCAGCTTAAGGAATTAGTTCAGGCTGAAATCCCTTGTAAGGAAATTTATATTTCTTATATTGGTCCTATCATTGGTGCTTCTATTGGACCTGATGCTATTGGACTTTGGGCAATGGGTGAAAAAGTAACATTTAGTGCAGAGGCATAATCAATGAGCGAATTTAAAACTATTGATGGTGAACTTTTTTCCGAAATGATTCGCCGGGGAACTGGTAATCTTAAAGTTCATGTGGAAGAAGTCAACAATCTTAATGTTTTCCCTATTCCTGATGGAGATACCGGGGATAACATGCTTATGACTATGGCAGGAGGAGCTAATTCAATTGATAAAAATGAAAAATCAATTGGAAAAGCTGCAAAGAAAATTTCTTCTGGTATGCTTTTAGGTGCCAGAGGAAACTCAGGTGTAATTCTTTCACAATTTTTTGATGGAATTTCAGCTGGTCTTGAAGGACTTGAAGTTGCAAATGTAGAAAACATTAAAGCTGCTTTCCTTGAAGGTGTAAAACATGCTTATGCTTCAGTAATGACTCCTACAGAAGGTACTATTCTTACTGTTGCAAAAGATTCTTCAAATGCTGCTTCAACAGTTAATTCTGACGATATTTTAGATTTCTTTAATGCTTTCCTTGATGAAGCAGTTTTATCTTTGGATAGAACTCCAGAATTGTTGCCTGTTCTTAAAAAAGCAGGTGTTGTAGATTCTGGTGGTGCAGGTCTCATCTATATCATTCGTGGTATGCGTCAAATCTTAATGGGCGAAAATGATGAAGAACATGAAGATTATATTCCTGAAAGTTCAAGCAACGGAAAAGCTCCTTTAGATTTGGATAAATTTACAGAAGACAGTGAACTTGAATTTGGTTACTGTACAGAAATGCTTTTACGACTTCAGAACAAAAAATGCGATGCCCAGAATTTTGATATCCAGGTTATTAAAGATTTCTTAAATACAGTAGGAAACTCTGTTGTAATCTTTAAAACTGGTACTATTGTAAAATTGCATGTTCATACAATGGAACCTTATAAAGTTCTTGAATTCTGTCAGAAATTCGGTGAATATCTCACACTCAAAGTTGAAAATATGTCATTACAGCATAACAACCTTGATAATGAAGTTGAAGAAGAAACAAACGACATTCAGGAACATAAGACTAATGCTGTTGTTGCAGTTGCTACTGGAGATGGAATTATTAAAGCTTTCAAAGATTATGGTGCAAGCTATATCGTAGAAGGCGGACAGAGTATGAATCCTTCAGCAGAAGATTTTATCAAGGCTTTTGATACAGTAAATGCTGATAATATTTATGTTCTTCCAAACAATGGAAATGTAATTCTTTCTGCACAGCAGGCCGCTGGAATGTATACAAAATCTAAAGTTCATGTTTTAAATTGTAAAACTTTAGGTGATGGTTTTGCTGCAATTACAATGTTTGATCCAGACTGTTCAAATCCAGAAGAAGTTTTAGAAAATATGAACATGGGTAAAGAAGGTGTTAAAACTTTCCTTGTTTCACATTGTGTTCGTGATGCAGAAATGGACGGATTTACACTTCACAGTGGAGACTATATTGGAATTTCTGGAAAACAGATTTTTGCTGCTGCTGACAATCGAAAAGATTGTGCTTTAAATACAATTGATAAAATGGATTTTACTGACCATGAAGTGTGTATTTTAATTCGTGGAAATGATTCAATGACAGTTGAATTTGAAGAAATCATTGCAAAAGTAAAGAAACTTCATCCTGGAGTTGAAATCTACACAATCGATGGTGGACAGGATGTATACAGCTACATCTACATTCTGGAGTAAAAAATGAATATTGCAATTTTCCTTATTGCCGCAATTGTTACTTATTTAGTTTGCAGCCTTAATTCCGCAATTATTCTTGGTAAATTGATTTATCATAAGGATATCCGACAGGAAGGCAGCGGAAATGCAGGTTTTACAAACTTTAAAAGAGCTTTTGGAATGAAATGGGCATGGTTTGTATTCCTTTTTGATTTTTCAAAAGCTATTGTTTGTGAAATTATTTTTGCTGTATTCTTCAAAAGAATTTTTGGGGATGCATTCTGGAATGTAGGAATTGCTTATACTGCAATTTTTGGAATGTTTGGACACTGCTACCCTATCTGGCATCAATTCAAAGGCGGAAAAGGATTTTTAGTTTGTCTTTCTACTCTTTGGATTATTAACTGGATTTGTGGTTTAATTGCAACTGTTGTAATGGTTGCATTAGTTTTGATTACAAAATTAATGTCATTATCAACAATTCTTGCAATGATTCTTGGAGCAGTTCTTATTCCTTTTATTCATGAAGAAAATATTTTGACAGTTATCTTCTTTGCATTCTGTACATTATTTATGATTTATCGTCATAAAGCAAATATTGTAAGATTGTTCAAGGGAGAAGAATCAAAGACATATTTCTTCAAGAAAAAGAATAAATCTAATAATCAATAAAAAAAATGAACTGTTTCATTGAAACAGTTCATTTTTTTTTTATTTAGAAATTAAACCTTTTTCTTCAAGTTTATCAAGAATAATATCAACAATCTGTTCTGGAGTTTTATCATTTACATCAATGATAAGATCAACAAAACCGTAATCATTGTTATCGATATTATAGATTCTCTTATATCTTTTAGTATCTTCGCTGTCACGCATGGCAGTAAAATCTTTAATTGCCTGTAAATCCCCACCTTCACGATTGAAAACTCTTTTAGCACGAGTATCATCACTGGCATACAAATAAACCTTAAGATCAGCTTCCTTTAAAACCCAGATAGCAAGACGGCTTCCAAGAATAGAAGATTCAAGCTTGGCAAGTTCAACCTGATGTTTATCTACATAGATATCATAAGAATCATCTGTTTTAGCATTTTCAATAACCTGTGCAAGTGTTAATCCTTTTTCAGCAGCCAACTGACGAAAAGTATAATTAACAAGTTTTACACCTAATTTTTCAGAAAGCATTGTACTTACAGTTGTATTTCCACAACCACTTTTACCACTAATAGCAACTCTAACTTCTTTATTTAATTTCATAAAAATCTCCAAATTTACAAGTTCAAAGGATTATTCTACATTCTTACTCTGTTCACGAATATTTTCAAGACTATCTTTTGCAGTAATAACCATTGCACTAACTTCTGCAAACTGATTCTTACTTCCAATAGTATTTATTTCCCGATTCATTTCCTGACAGATAAAATCAATCTTTTTACCAGGAGTTGGATTATTATTCATTTCATCTTTCATTGCTTTTATGTGACTAAAAAGTCGTACAATTTCTTCATTAATTGTATATTT
>JAZQOB010000049.1:0-1846 GCA_045627625.1 Treponema sp. | reverse complement strand
GTTTGATGCTATAATGGATGTCAGAAAGGGAAATTTTTAGGGAAAATTTAATCAAAATGAATTTTAATCATCTTCTGCTTACTTCGATTCCTCAAACAGAAAAACTTGTTGCATACGGTTTTGAGCAGAAAGATGATTGTTTTGTACTCAAAAAAAACTTGAATGCAGAGTTTTACGCAGTTGTCAGTTTTTCCAAAAATGAACTGAATGCCGAAGTTTTCGAAACTGAAACTGGTGAAAAATATTTTCTAATTGATGTAAAAACTGCTCACGGGGCTTTTGTAAACAGTCTTCGTGGCATGGTCACAGATTTAATGAACCAGATTGCCAGTGCCTGTTTTACCAATGCCGATGTAAAATCCCAATATGTTGATTTTCTGGAAAATGAGCTTGTTACGAAAGGAGACTATCCTTGGGAAGGTGATACAACTTCTGCAGTTTACAGGTGCAAAAATCAAAAATGGTTTGCATTGGTAATGAAAATCAAATTTAAAAATCGTGACTTCGAAAGTGAAAAAGCGAAGTGGGCCGTAAATCTTAAGACCGATGCAGAAAAAATCTCTGACCTTGTAGACCGCAAATCTATTTTTCTTTCCTACCACATGAACAAAAAATACTGGATTACTGTGGTACTTACTTCTGTAACCGATTTTGAAAAACTGAAGCAGTTGACTTTACGAAGCCGGGAACTGGTGGAAAATAAAAACTAACATTAATGTAATTTTCAGATATAATATTTACAGTAACGGGTTGAGCTTCGCAGACAGGAAGGTGCGAAAATTGTAGAAATGGAGCAGGAGATGTAAAAGGCAAACTGATATGGAAAAACGAGTTGAAATTCTAAATCAGCTTTATAGCTCTCAGGATGAAAACGGACGGTTGTGCAATAGTCGTCACGGGCAGTTGGGATATATGACAACCATGCATTTTATTCACCAGTATTTGAAGCCAGAAAGTAAAATTATTGAAATTGGTGCGGGAACTGGTCGTTATTCCGTAAAACTTGGGCAGGAAGGTTATGATGTAACTGCCCTTGAACTGGTGGAAGCGAATCTTGAAGTAATGAATAAGAACATTGGTTATCTTAAAAATGTCCGGGCATTGCAGGGGGATGCCTTGGACTTAAGCCGTTTTGATGACAATTCTTTTGATATAACGCTGCTTTTAGGTCCAATGTATCATTTGTTCAGTTCGGAAGACCAGCATAAGGCTTTGGACGAGGCAATTCGTGTTACAAAAACTGGCGGTGTAATTTTAGTTGCTTTTCTTTCGGTTCATGCAGTTTTGTACAGCAACTTTTTAAAAGGCAATTTTGAAGCAGGATTAAAAATCAACCTGGATGAAAATTACAAACCAACTCATTAGGACAATCAGGTTTTTACAGCCTTTGAAGTTTCTGATTTTGAACAGCTTTTTGAAGGCAAGGCTGTAGAGCATATTACAACTGCAGGAACAGACAGCATTCTTGAACTGGCAGAAAACAGAAAAGATTTTAAAATGGGCGACCACGATTTTAACCTGTTCTTCAAATATCACATAAGCTGTTGTGAGCGGCGGGAACTGCTGGCGGCATCAAATCATCTTTTATATATTTGCAAAAAAATAGATTAACCATGCAAACAGAAATTTTGTTGGAGAGAGATGGATATGAAAAATAAAATTAATGATTTGGAAAATAGAATTGTAATAAGGCATGAAACAGAAGAAGAATATCACGAGGTTGAAAATGTAACCCGTGAAGCTTTCTGGAATATTTATTATCCCGGTTCGGATTCTCCTTATTTGGTTCATATTATGCGTAGCCACAAAGATTATCTGCCTGAATATTCTTTTGTTGCTGTCCTTG
>JAZQOB010000048.1:0-12351 GCA_045627625.1 Treponema sp. | reverse complement strand
CAAAAACACAGAACTCGATTTCTCATGATCCAAAGCTTATTGGTGCTCCAAGCGGCTTCACCTTCCCTGTTAGAGATGTTCAGTTGTATGCAGGAGCAGGTTTTGTAGTTGCCCTCGCCTGTGATAGCATGACAATGCCAGGTTTACCAAAAGCACCTGCCGCATTAGACATTGATGTTACAGATGACGGTGTAATTACTGGATTGTTCTAATATTTTGACAATAAACAAAAAAATAACCTTTTTGGAGCCTGTCCAAAAAGGTTATTTTTTTTTATTTCTTTAACTCTTCAATTTCTTTTTTCAAGCCTTCAATTTCTGCAGCAAGTTCCAGAGTTCGCTGATTCTGACGAACAACTCGCTGTGCCAGAAGTTTTGAAAGGAAAATACCATAATGTGGATCTTTACGAATTAAGTTCAGGAATGTAACTTTTGGAATACGAATTAAACGACCTTCCCCGGCAGACATAATTGTTGCAGAGCGACGGTCATCCAAAAGGAATGCCATCTCACCAATGAACATATCATTTGGAGTAAGTACCGAAATCAATTTTCCGTTGGCATAAACTCCGTATCGACCAGATACAATAAAGTACAAATCATTTGAAGGTTCATTCTGATGGCAAACAATTTCGTGACGACCATAATTTACAGTTTTAAAAGGAACCATAATCAAAGGAACATTGTTTGCAGTATCCTGCTGATTCTGAATTTCAAAGAAAACTTTGTTTCCTTTATCGTTGTATTCAATTTTTGATACCATGTTTTTAGAAAGAAAAATTCCTCGTCCATGAGTATCTTCTGTATAATCATTATTGATTCTTGAACGCCAGTCAAAACCGTTTCCTTCATCTTCAATAGAGAAAATCGATTTTTCTTTACCAATGATGTAAGAAATCTTGATTTTTCTTTTTGCAATTTCAGGATCTTTTACTTTTTCCTTAATCAAATCAATAATGTTTCCACCATTCATCAAATAATTTGATTTTTCTTCATAAGTTATGTTACAGTTTCCATGTTCAAGAGCATTTGTAAGCAGTTCCATAAAACAAGTCTGCAATTCATAACGACCATCATCATTGATTCGGTTTGTACAATACAAATAGTTTACAAGGAAGCTGGTAAATAAACGAATATCCATTGGATCATTTTCGCTAACAAAACCACCTTTTTCCTGACCGCCCATTCTTTCCTGAATACCACGATTAAACAGGAATTTCTGGTTCAACCAGAGGATTTTAATTAATCGTTCAAAGTTTTCTACAAAAAGTTTTTTAGTCTGAACAATAAGAATGTTAGGATCTTTTCTTTCTTCAATACTCTGAGCTTCAGATCTGTCTTTTACAATAGCAACAATACCACCATTATGAAGCCATGGATCATCATTAATTGCCGCTAAAATTCTGTTACAGTCAATTGATTCAGAAGTAAAATCTAAAACCTTAATTTCAGGTAATTCATAATCAATAAAAGCCAAAGATTCATCTGTATCAGGGAAAAACAAAGGATCAAAATACTGAGAATACTTTGTGCAGGCATCATTAATTGTACTAACAATTTCTTTGTCAGTTGTAGCAACAAGAATTTTTTTCATTTCATTATACCTTTTCTTTTTGTAATATTTTTTTTATAATCTATATATTCACTTTAAGTGTTCTGACTCAGTAGCTCAGCTGGATAGAGCATCCGCCTCCTAAGCGGAAGGTCGTGCGTTCGAATCGCATTTGGGTCAATCTTTACTCAAAATCATAATAAATGCCAGGCTTTGCATAACCGGCAAATCCATCTGCAGACAAATCCAGTCCACTGATTTTTGAATTATAATGACACAAATACATTTTATTCTTAATGGAGTCTTCCAGACTATTTAACTGCTCGTAAGAAGCATGAACATTTGGAGAATAGCCGGAAATATCGCAATCATGAAAAATCCCCTGAATTTCGGGAAAGTTTTCCATAAAGAATTCCAGCTGTTCTTTTCTAAATTGCGAATCCCCGGTAAGTAAAACCTTATTATCTACAAGAACCCCATAAGAAATCTGGGAATTGCGGATAGAATCCTTTTTAGTAGTAATATGCATTGTTCGGAAGATTTTGAGGTTTATTGTTCCCATCTGGATTTCATAAATTTCAAAAGGTTTTTTCTGGATTCTGAGAGGCTTCAACTGATTAAAATAATCAGAAAAATACATTTTGCCTTTTTCGGAATATTGGCAGCCACCTCGTAAAGACTGATTCCAGAGTTTCTTTTTAAATTCATCTGTAATAACAAGATTGATTTTTTCATGCTTAATGTATTTACTTGCAAGCATAAATTCTTCAACCCCACCAATGTGGTCAGCATGAGGATGTGTTAAAAAAAGATTTTTAATTTCGTAGATTTTAGTGTTATACAGAGTTTCCAAAGCAAAAGGACACAAGCTGCCACAATCCATCAAAACATGATCATTACCTTTTATGATTAAAAGATTGGTATTGTAGTATTTTTTTGAAAAAGCACTTCCCGCTCCAATAAAAAATAAGGAAAGTTGCCCTTCATTCTGTAATTCCAGCTTTGTATTAAATTCTCTGATAAACATTCTGTAATTATATCAAAAAATTAAGTTTTATTCGACAAGTTTTTTGTGCAATCCGTAAACTTCTTCAACCCCTGTCACAAGAATACCGCCCATTCCCATTTCTAAAGGCAAAGCAATATCCAAGTCAAATCTGTCCCCAATGGCTACACATTCTTCAGCCGACAATCCAAGTTTTTCCAAAGCAAAACTAAAAGGTTCAATTGCAGGTTTTGATTTATAACAGGTATCCAAGCCTACAATTTCTTCAAAATATTCAGATACCCCAATTGCTTCCAGAGTTTTACGGGCAGGAAGAACCGGATTATTTGTAACACAAATGATTTTATATTTTTCACTTAAAACTTTAATTTCTTCCACAAGTTTTTCATCATAAGAAAGAAAATCTTTTGGTTCCAGAAGCTGTTTACGCCACAAAACACTCTGTTCAATAGGAACTCCAAAAGACACTAAAGTATTTCCAAGACTAACTTTACTTCCATTATGTTCAGCGGCAAATTTCTTTCGATAATCTGCAACCATTTTTCTGGCTTCTTCTGCAGTAATTCCTCTCTGACGGGCAAATTCCCTTACCTGGCAATCTACCTGTTCAAAAGCATAACTCTCGCTGGTATACAAAGTCGAATCAATATCAAAAATCAAGCCAGAAACTTTATGTGGAATATTATAAACCTTCATATACCTTATCCTGTTTTACAATGTTATCTGCAGCTTCCTGTAAACTTTTATATCGCCCAAGCCCATACCAGGCTGCACAGGCATCTCCCAGAAGTTCCGAATCCGAACAACTACATACAATCAATTTCATTTTCAAATATGCAGCTTTTTTTATCATCCAGGAATTATTCAGGGTCTGTCCCCCTGTTACAGTCATTTCGTCAGGAAAATCAATCTGATTCTCTCTGGCATAATTTCTTAAAGCCTCAATGCCATCCGATACCTGAACCAGACGCTTTTTTTCCTTTAATTTACTGCTGGAAGTAATTAAAGCAGAAATATTCCATAATCCCGGCATTACAGAAGGAAGAAGTCTTAAACCTTCCTTTGCAACAGGTTCTTTAATACAAAGATTCAAACCTTCGCTGGAACCTGCCCTGTCGCAAATTCTTCCAGCCCTAAGAGTATTTGTACCAACCATTGCCGCAGTAAAATCAGGACCACAAGAAAACACAGGAATTGTTTCATTGTTCTGCAAAAAGTCGCCAAGCTTAAGTTCATGAATTGCAGAAGCCTTTAAATAACCACAGTTATCCCCAATAGCAACAAATGGTGGAAATTTTTCAATTGAAATATGAATTTTATCCAGACTTTCTTCGTCCCAGTAAGCAGGAATAAAACGATTTTCTGGAAGAAGTGTAACTGCTTTACCTGTAAGTTTATAGATTAAATATTCAGGCCCCGAAAACAACAGCTGAGTTCTGTCAAATTCTCTTGGAAACAGTTTTTGAAAAGCAAGAACCCGGGGTAAAAAAATAGATTTTCCAGTGGCAGAAGTATCAACAATAAAGTTTTCGTTCCATCTTAAAGTCATGCCACTTTTAGAAATAAGAGTTGGACCGTTACCAGAAATACCAATAGCAAGAATTTTTATATCTCTAATGCCTTTTTTTTCCAGTTGATGTCGCAATTTAGAAATACAGATTGCCAGAGACAACATCCATCGTTCCCCAATGAATCGATTATCATAATCCAGAAATCTGTATTTAGAAAAAGAAACGACTTCGCCATCTGCAGTAATCAAGCCTGCTTTTAGCGAAGTCGTTCCAATGTCCACCGAGAGAACAGTTTCAATCATTCCTAAACCTTAGTTTATTCAGATTTTTCCTGTTTTTCAGCAGAAGCTTCACTTTCCTGTGGTACACTCTGTTTTACAACTTTCTCAATAATTGTTCGGTTGTCCAAAAGTTCACTAAGTGACTGATTGTAATGAATACGAGTAATAACATTAGCAAAAAGGCCACTTACATCAGTACTGATATACCATTCACGCTTAAGAAGTTCTTCGTGGTAAACAGCATTAGTACCAATAATTCTGTAGAACAAGCCCTGTTCATATGCTTCGTCAAAGTTCTTAATAGCATCGCCAGTGAAGAATGGAAGAGAAATTGCACAGATAACTTTTGTAGCACCCTGTTCTTTAAGGAACTGCATAGCCTTGAGCAATGTTCCACCAGTACCAAGCATATCATCTGCAAGGAAAGCAACCTTTCCTTTTACATCACCAAGAAGTTTAACAGATTTAATATTAGTAGAATGAGCATCCTGAGTTACAATTGAGTAATCGCGCTCTTTGTAAATAAGTGCAAGAGGCAATTTTAATCCAGAAGCATAGAACTTGTTGCGGTCAATGGCACCTGTATCTGGAGCAACAACAACCAAATCTTCAGTTTTACCAGTGAGATCAACAATCTTACTAAGTTCACGGATTACCTGATAACTAGCATGCAAATTATCAAGATTCAAGCGGGAGAAAGCATTAGGAATTTCACGAGAATGTAAATCAAGAGTGATAATTCTGGAAACACCCTGCATTTCATAAATGTGGCCCAAAAGACTTGCTGTAAGTCCTTCACGACCCTTTCGTTTGTGCTGTCTTGAATAAGGATATGCAGGAACTACAAGAGTAATTTTTTCTGCACCAGCCATACGAACAGCATCAATAGTAACCAGCAAAGACATTACATGATCATTTACTGTCATTACTACATCGTTCTTACCACCGTTCAAGTGGAGAACTTCGTGGTTTTCAACATCCTGGAAAATAAATACATCTTTTCCGCGGACTGTGTCTAAAAGTTCGGTCTTAACCTCACCGTTAGCAAAATAAGTAAACCGTGCATTCACCTTCAATACAGGCGGTCTGTACTTATCTGTGGTACCTCTTATACAAAGATCACTAGTCTGCAAATCATTCTGCAAATTAATTCTCTGTACAAGCTCTTCTTTAGTCAGTTCATAACGCTTTGATACAACATCGTTCTTCAATGTGAAGCGGTGTTTGTACATGTGTTTAAGGTGTGTTATGACTTCATTGGCGAAAGCTTCGCCACCAGGACACGCAACAATCGCTAGACTTGTTGGTTCGGTATAAGGCATATAAGACCTCTTTTATAGTGGGATTTGTACTTATAAATTACCACATCTAGTGTTTTTGCTCAATATGAAGATAAAAATATACCAAAAATGCAGATAGATTTCCAAAAAGGATGTAAATAAGGGGAAAGTCTTCCCCTCGCTCCAAAGTCCTCGCAAGCTCCGGGCTTTTACGCTACCCCTTCTCCTAGGGGTAGCCCCCTAAAACCCCGTTAAATCAAAGCTTGTTGTATGATTTAGTTTCCTTGAACAGTATAACTCTTTAACTTGTTTGCAGTTGTAAATACATAGTCCCCAAAATTTTCTCTAAAATCTTCTTCAGCAGAAAGACTTTCATAAGGAACCTGGCAGGTTTTTATATAATCTGCACTACCATTATTTATGTAATACATTATCTTAAAGTAATATAAATTATCTTCAGAATCTTTTACAAAATACAAAACATTCATAGGTTTATCTGTTCCAGTTACAGTACTATAGGTTTTTGAAGCAGTAACAATAAAGTCTTTAGAATAATTATTTCCACTTGTATCACAGCCTTTATAACTGATTGTCTTATTTGCTGAATCAATTTCGATTATCCATGAAGTATTAAATACATATTTTCCGTCTCTTAAATAGATATCATTTTCATCAGCTTTATCTTCAAGTTCAAGATAAAAAGTCTGTTCCTTATAATCAATGCCTGTAGAATCCTTTAATGAATATACAGCAGAATCTTTCATTGCATATAAAGTTCCAGTCAAAAACCACCATCCAGCTTTCTGTTTTCCTTCTGGAATTGTAATCGAAAGATTTGCTTCCTCTAAAAGAGTTTTCCAGGTCCAGTTAATTGGAGTCTTTGAAGTTTTTGTAAAGCTGCCGATTTTTTCACCTTTTTCAACATTCCAGAATCCACCAACCTGTGCAGGATTTCCAAAATAGAATTCATAACTATAAGTAATACCTTTAATTACAAAATCAAAAGTGTCGCTTTCATTCAAAGAAAGAGCCAATGCCTCTGCCGGAGTTGAAGCCCAGACATTAGACCATTCAACCTTAGTTGTATCATTTTCTGCAGGAGTAAACACCATATGAGACCATACAGTTGCCTGACTTGTTATAAAAGGTTCTTTTCCAGTAATACCAGTATCTGCGTTAGAAGTATGACAAAGAAGTAAATCATAAACATCATCTTTTTCCTGAACATCTACAACATGGGCTGCCCAGCTGTGATTTACATCCTGTTCAATAAAGATTTTAGACTTAATCTGAAGCTTACATCCACTTTTCTTTAATGTATATTCACCATCAAAATTAGAAAGATATTCAGTTTTAATAGCAGGAACAATAAATTCTGCAGGGTCTGTCCCCTCAAAAGTCTGAAGATTATTTATATTAAAAAGCGAATTATCTGATGAAAGACAGAGCAAATCCTTCTTAATCTCCCAGTCAAAACTGCTGACCTGTCCAACCTGTCTGATACTTGCAGAAGAATACAAAGCTTTTACAGCAACAGTATTTTCAATTTCTTCGGTTACTTCAAAATAGTAAGATGTATTCAAAGTATCTGGAAGATAACGGATAAACTTACCCTTTTCGGTAGAAACAAACTGATATTCAGCATCTCCTGCAAACCAGCTTTTTCCCCAGGGATTAGATATTTTGGATGGATTAATTGGATCTTTTTCTGAACCAGGATTGTTTCCCTGATTACAAGAAGCCATAAGCATTATTGCCAGAATCGTTGACAATAAAGTTAAATAAACTTTTTTCATATGTCCTCCTATTGAACTATGAAATGATGATGAGATTTTTTTCGACGTCTGACTTTAACAGTAGAATAGACTGCCCTGACTTTCACAGGATTGCCGAGGATATAATGTTCTTATATTAAAATGTTAAAACAAAAAGACCGCAAGTAGTTTTGAATACCTGCGGTCTTTTTTTCAGAAATTATTTTTTTTAAAGTTCAACAATTTCTGTCTGATCAATCATTCTGATAAAATTGTCAGATAAAACTTTTTCAGTTTTATCATTATCAGTACAACGAATAATCATATAAGCCTGATTTGATTTTTTTCCTGTAAAGCCATACATATATTCAATATTTCGTCCAGCTTTAGCAAGAATTGTAAGAATGTGGTTCAAACTTCCTGCATTATCAGGAATTTCTACACCAATAACAGGAGTTGCTTTTACAACAAAACCATTATCAGTAAGAATCCTTGCGGTTACATCAGCATTATCAACAATAATTCTTGCAATACCAAAATCACTTGAATCTGCCAAAGACAATGCTCTCAGGTTGATTTCATTTTTAGCAAGAACTTCTGTAAGTTCAGCCAAAGCTTCAGGTTTGTTTTCAATAAAAATCGAAATCTGTTTAATTGTCATAATTCACCTCTCTTCATACCTGTTTCTGTTTTTAGTCGTGCAATTTTCGTGTATCAATTACGCGCTTAGCTTTACCTTCAGATCTCTGAATTGATTTTGGTGGAACCAGAGTAACTTTTGCCTTAATCTGAAGAATTGAAAGAAGTTTTGCCTGAAGGTTCTTTTCTTCTTTTTCAATTTCAGAAACAACATCACTGAATTTTTCAGGAACCATTTCAACTTTAACTTCAAATGTATCTGTATTGTTTTCGCGTCCAACAATAATCTGATAGTTAGCCTGATAACCATTCTGGAGCAATACACCTTCAATCTGGCTTGGGAATACATTTACACCACGAATAATAAGCATATCATCTGTACGACCCATTGGTTTTGTCATACGAACGAAAGTACGGCCACAAGCACATGGAGTTCTGTTCAATACACCAATATCTTTTGTACGGAATCTCATAAGTGGGAAGGCTTTCTTTGTAATTGCTGTAAATACAATTTCACCTTTTTCGCCATCTGGAAGGCGTTTTCCTGTTTCAGGATCAATTGTTTCAACAATAAAGTGGTCTTCGTTTACATGCATACCTTTCTGTTCCTGACATTCATAAGAAACACCAGGACCCATAACTTCTGTAAGACCGTAAATATCGTAAGCTTTAATTCCAAGACCTTTTTCGATATCACGACGCATTTCTTCTGTCCATGGTTCAGCACCAAAAATACCTGCTTTAAGAGCAATATCATCTGGAGTAAGACCTGCATCTGCCAGAGCTTCACCAAGATAAGCAGCATATGAAGGAGTACAAGCAAGAATTGTTGATCGCAAATCCTTAAAGAAAGTAATCTGACGGGCTGTATTTCCTGAAGAAATTGGAACTACCTGACATCCAAGTTTTGTAGCTCCACCATGGAGACCAAAACCACCAGTAAACATACCATAACCGTATGCAACCTGAACGATATCATTTTCATCAGCACCAACAGCAACTAACTGGCGGGCAGCACAATCATCCCAGATATCCAGGTCTTCTTTTGTATAACCTACAACAATTGGTTTACCTGTAGTACCTGAAGAAGCATGAATACGAACAACATCTTTATTAGGAACTGCAAAAAGTCCATATGGGTAAGTTGCACGCAAATCGTCCTTACATGTAAATGGAATCTTATCCAGATCATCAAGACCTTTAATATCATCAGGAGTTACTCCAGCTTCCTGACAACGCTTTCTGTAGAATTCTACATTTTCATAAACATGCTTAAAATTTGCAGCAAGGCGTTCCCCCTGCAACTTTTTAAGTTCTGCCTCTGGCATACATTCCATTTCTGGCTGATAATACTTTAATTTTCCCATAGTTTTTTTATACTCCTAATTTTATGTATTTTAATTCTTAATTTAAAATTTTTACGCTCTTCCCAATGCAAAAGCCTTTTTATTCATTTCCAGGAATTGAGGTTTTACCAGCTTTTCGATTGCTTTAAGCCATGCTTCTTCCGAAAATTCCATATATTTAGAAAGGCGTCCCATTAATACAATATTTACAGCCTTTGCAGTTCCTGCCTGTTCTGCCAGAGAAAGACAATCAAGTGCATCAACCTTAATACCGTCTTTAGTCATTTTTTCAACAAGATCTTCAGGATACTGCATTGCACCAGTAATAACAGGCATTGGATCAATCTGCTGAGTATTTACAACAATCTGTCCATCCTTTTTCAAGAACTCTGTATATCTTGCTGCTTCCAGAAGTTCAAAAGAAACAATAAAATCAGCTTCACCTTTATCAACAATTGGTGAATAAACTTTTTCACCATAACGAACATAAGTTACAACTGAACCACCACGCTGGCTCATTCCGTGAACTTCACTAACTTTTACATCATAGCCTGCATCAAGCAAAACCTGGCCCAGTGTTTTAGAAGCCAGCAAAGCTCCCTGACCACCAACACCAACAATCATTATATTTTTTACCATACTGAACTCCTTAGTTAATTGCTCCAAAATTACACATCTGTGTACAAACTCCACAACCAACACATAAAGTTGTATCAATCTGAGCTTTGTTGTTTTTCATTGCAATAGCAGGACAACCAATTTTCATACACATTTTACAAGATTTACATTTATCCTGATTAACCATGAGAGCAGGCTTTGGTTTTACTTCCTTAAGCAAAGCACATGGACGACGGCTGATAATCAAACTTGGTGCTTCAACTTCCAGTTCTTCTTTTACAGTTTTGTAACATTCATCAATATTGTAAGGATCTACAACACGAATATGTTCAATTCCCATTGCTCTTGCCAGAGCTTCAAGATTTACACGACCAGCAGGATCTCCGTAAAGATTTTTTCCAGTTGTTGGATTCTGCTGGTGTCCTGTCATACCTGTAATTGAGTTATCCAGAACAATAACTGTTGAATTAGACTGGTTGTAAGCAATTGTTGCCAAACCTGTCATACCTGAATGCATAAAGGTTGAGTCCCCAATAACAGCAACAGATTTCTTTTCGTTTTCAGCTCCACCAGCCTTATTCCAGCCATGAAGACTTGAGAAAGAAGCACCCATACAAAGAGTCATTTCCATTGCAGAAAGAGGTGCAACAGAACCAAGTGTATAACATCCAATATCACCAAGAACTGTTACATTCAATTTTTTAAGAGCATAGAACATACCTCTGTGTGGACATCCTGCACACATAATTGGTGGACGATTTGGAAGATTTTCCAATGCAGTATTTGGAATAGAATATGCTGCTTTATCTTTAATAGAAGCAGGAATAATATCTGCCAGAGCTTTTCGAATCAAGTTCTGTGAATATTCACCACAAATTGGAAGAAGATCTTTTCCATGTACCTTCATTCCTAAAGATTTACAATAATTTTCAATGATAGGATCAAGTTCTTCAATAACAACTACAGTCTGAACTTTAGTGCAGAAATCCTTAATCATTTTTGGAGGAAGAGGATTAACCATTCCCAGTTTAAGAATACTTACAGAATCTCCAAAAATTTCTTTTGCATACTGATAAGAAGTTGAAGAAGTAATAATACCAAATTCTGTACTGTTCATTTCAACCCGGTTAATTCCCGAAGTTTCAGCCCATTCTGCCATATTTACAAGTCGCTGTTCAACAAATGGATGACGACGAATAGCATTTGCAGGAGCCATTACATATTTAGAAATATTTTTTTCGTAAGGACGAGCAGGAGGTGTCACTCTTTCTTCTGTTTCGATAATACTCTGTGAATGAGCAACTCTTGTACACATTTTATATAAAACAGGAGTATCAAACTGTTCAGAAATTTCAAAGGCCCATTTTGCAAAAACTCTGGCTTCTTCTGAATCACTAGGTTCAATCATAGGAATTTTTGAAGCAATTGCATGATGACGGCTATCCTGTTCATTCTGAGAAGAATGCATTCCTGCATCATCTGCAACACCAACAACAAGACCTGCATTTACTCCAGTATAGGCAACAGTAAACAAAGGATCAGCAGCAACATTTAAGCCAACATGCTTCATACCACAGAAGGCTCTTTTACCTGCAAGGCTGGCTCCAAAAGCCGATTCTAAAGCGACTTTTTCATTAGGTGCCCATTCACAATATATTTCCTTGTATTTTGCAGCCTCTTCTGTAATTTCAGTACTTGGTGTACCAGGATAACTAGAAACAACAGCACAACCGCCTTCAAAAAGACCACGAGCCGCAGCTGCGTTTCCCAACATCAATTCTTTCATGATATTCTCCAAAAACTAAATAAATAATAAAGTTCTTAAATTATACCACAGTTAAATAAAAAAGGGAAAAAAAAGCCCCTCGTTTTCGAGGAGCCTCTCTATATTTGGTAATATTTTATTATCCCAGCAGTTTATCGCTTACAACACCGCTGCTGCTGAATTTTTCCAGCAAATCATCAACTGTAAGTTTTTTCTTTTCTTCACCGCGAACATCAAAAATGATTTTTCCGTCCATCATCATAATAAGGCGGTTTCCGTAGCGGATAGCATCTTTCATATTATGTGTTACCATAAAAGTTGTAAGATGATTTTCGGAAACTAATTCTTCTGTTAATTCAAGAACTTTTTTAGCAGTTTTAGGGTCCAAAGCTGCTGTGTGTTCATCAAGCAAAAGTAATTTTGGTTTCTGCAAGGTTGCCATAAGCAATGTTAATGCTTGTCGCTGACCGCCAGAAAGAAGTCCAACTTTAGAAGCAAGACGATTTTCAAGACCTAAATCCAATAAAGCAAGTTTTTCTTTATATAAAGATCTTTCTTCCCCTTTAATATGCCATGCAAGACCTCTTTTTTTACCACGAC
>JAZQOB010000047.1:0-29466 GCA_045627625.1 Treponema sp. | reverse complement strand
TCATGATGTTTGGACAGTATTTTTCTACGATAGGTTTGATATCGATAAGACATCCAGCACCCTGGAATTTTTCAGAGTCTACTTCAACTAAGTCTGGAAGGTCACCAGAAGCGATAAGTACACCAATTTTCTGATCTTTATCACCAACCAAGATATCCCAGTCAAATGTTACACCGAAAGTGTCTTTGATCCACTGGTAATCTCTGTTATCAGCAGGTGGCTGCTGACGCTGCTGAATTGTAAAAACTGAAATGTTCAAAGCTTCTTTCTTTGCACTACCAGCTTTACAACCAATTACGCTAACACAAGAAAGCGCACAAATTGCTGCAAGCACTGTACTAAGTACTTTTTTCATTTTGTCCTCCTAAATAGGCAATCAATATTAAATATACATCTAGAATAAGACGGGATTAACATTAAAAATACAACTAAATAATCTTATTTTTTATATTAAAGTCTTTTTTTTACAAATTTATTGCAAATTTTCTAAAAATTTGGAAATCAAATATCAAAATTTTAAGAGAAACCTACCATAATTTTGAAATTTTATGCAATTTTTGGTTAAAAAAAAATGGATAACTTAAAAAAGCTATCCATTTTTTATATTTTAGTCTTATTTTTAGGTGATTTTACTTAATATTTACCTTATTTTGTAGTTAAACTTTCGGAAATACTGAAACAGTTATCACCAATATGTTCAATGCTTCTTACGATATCAATGTAAAGAAGTTCGGACTTAACATCTGCACCACCTTCAAGACGACGGCGGGCAACTTTCTTAAGATCGCGGCGGAATGAGTCAATTCCGTCTTCAAGTTCTTTGGCAAGTTCAAGTTTAGATGCATCAATTGTAGTATTGATGTTTCTACGGATGAACTGAAGGAACTGTCTGGCAAGTTCAATATAAGGCAACAATCGTTCCAGATCTTCTTCCTGGAATTTCATCTTCTTTTCGATAGAACGGTTAATGAGCATGATAGCAGTAAAACAGTTATCAGACATATCTTCCAGTTCATCAACAATTTGAATCATAGAAGAAATATGATTAACCTGTTTTTCTGTCAGCTGCATCTGTTCACATCTGATAAGGAAGTGAGTAATCTGCTCATGCATCTGATCCAGATAATCTTCAAAGAAGTGAGATTCTTCACTGTAATTTTCGATAAAACTGGAATCACGATGAGAAACACCAATCTGAATTTTATCGAACATTTCAGAAACCATATCAGTCATATCAGCAATAGCCTTTTCAGCCTGAATGATATGAGTTGTAACACTGTCTTTTGTAAGAAGTCCTGTGAATTCAAGTTTGTAAGTTTTCTTCTGTGCTTCAGGATCATCCTTAATAATAAGCCGTGTAAGTTTAACAAGAGGATTCTGCAATGGAAGCAATACAACAGTAGAAAGAACTTTAAATACTGTATGAAGCATAGAAATGCGGATTGCAATATTTGAATTAGCTCTTCCTGGAGTAAGGAAAACAACAAGATTTAAGAATGGAGTAAAGAAGATTAATGCAATGACAGTACCAAAAATATTGAACATTACATGAATCAAGGCTGAACGGCGGGCATCGGCAGAAGTTCCAATGGCAGCAAGAATAGCATCGATTGTAGAACCAACATTACTACCCAAAGTCATAGCTGCAGCTAATTCCCAGGAAATCAAACCGTTGAAGGCCATTGTAATTACGATAGCAGAAAAAGCGGATGAAGAATGAAGTAATGCGGTAATAATAATACCGATTAAAAATCCTGCAATAATTGCTATTGGACCAGAACCGTTAATCTTAAACAACCAGCCCAATTGTTCAGGTGTAAATACATCAGAAAGACCTGAAAGCCCAAGAAAAAGCATACCAAAACCCATGATAGCTTCACCAAGGTTTTTATATACATTTTTCTTTTTGAAAATTAAGGTCAGGAAATAACCAACACCAAAAACAGGAATTGCAAAAGCAGAAATCTTAAAATTGAATCCAAAGATGGAAACAATCCATGCTGTAATTGTAGTACCAATATTGGCACCAAAAATTACCCCTACCGACTGTGTCAAGGTCATCAGCCCGGCATTAACGAAGGTTACAACCATTACAGTTGATGCCCCTGATGACTGAATAATCATTGTAATAATCAGACCAGTAAGAAGTGCAACATAACGATTTCCAGTGATTACACTTAACGCTCTCTGAAGTTTTTCGCCGGCACTCTTCTGAACACCGTCGGACATTAACTTCATACCATAAAGAAGGAATCCTAAACTTCCTATCAAACCAACTATTGGCCCAATTATACTACTCATAATACCTTACTATACCCGAAAATACTTGTTCTTTTCAATAAAAAAGATTTTTGCTACAATTAAAATATGAAATTAAAAAGAATTATTTTAGCTTCGGCTTTAGTGCTTACTACTGCAGGAGTTTTTACTGGTTGTGTAAAAAAGCAGCCTCAGAAAAAAATTAATCCAGAAAATACCCTCTCTATAGAAATAAATAAATCGGAAGAAAGCGCCATTGTGCCAGATGCTGAAAAAGGTCTTTTAAGACAGAAATGGCATATTACAAATAAAAGAATCTGCGTCCTTTTCGGGTATGATTTCAACGATTCAGAAACAACAAACAGCCTGCTTTATATTCTTCAGAGTGAATTTGGACTTGATACAGACGGCGGATTAATCTATCCATTGATTTTCCCAGATTCATTTAAACATGGAACAAAAACCTATGTCAGCGATTTTAAAGAAGTATTAAAAGGAACTTTTAAGGATACAGATTTAATCGGTCTTGTTATGCTGGGAGCACCTGAAAAAACTCACATTGTTCTGGAAAATCTCCAGGATGAAAATGAACTTTTCTTCCCTGTTTTTGCCTTATTCCCTCAGGATGACGATACATTTGGACTTGAAGCAACCTGTGATTTAATCGTAGACAAACAGCAGGTCGAAAGTTCCGCTCTGCCGGTTGAAGAAGGAATTTCACAATTAATAAAAGAAGCCCCAGAAGTTCTTGTAAACTCCATCAAAGCTTTAGTTTCTATGGATGAAATGAAAATTTCTTTTAAGGATATCGAAACTGAAGGGGAAACTCGAGAGGCAATTTTAAAACATGCCTTCCCTACCGACGAAAATATGCTTCAGCATGTTGCAAGAATCTTAAAAGGACACAGTTTTAAAAATTACAAGGATCAGGATACAGGAATTTCTGCCTTCAATCACTTTGTAATCAACTAGAATCCCTATGATAGAATTAACTCAAACAGTTCATAATCTTATTGGATCCGAAAAAGCCATCAAAGAGCTTGAAACAAAAACAAACCCAAGACTGCTGGTTATTTCGGATTCCCATGGAAAATATTCAGTTCTGGTAGAAATCATTAAGAATTTTGGACCGGAATGCGATGCCCTGATTTTTTGCGGAGATGGAGCTATGGATTTTGCCATGCTTTTTGAAGAAGCAGAAAATGACGGGAAACTAAAAAAAGCAATTCCTCCAGTTGCGGCTCTTGTTCAGGGTAATGGGGATTATGCAAAAATAGAAGTAAATTTTGGCAGTAAGATTTTTGCTATTCCATCAAGACAGACTCTAAAAGCCGGAAACAAAAACTTTATGATTGTTCATGGTCACAGAGAAGGTGTAAATTACGGATTTAATCAACTAGGACTGGAAGCAAAACTTGAAGACTGTAAATACATTTTTTATGGACATACTCATGTTGCCGCCCAGGACAGAATTGATGATTTTACCTTTATAAATCCCGGCAGCTGTTCCTTGCCAAGAAGCGGACAACCTCAATGCTTTGCCATTGCAACTGTAGTAAAAAACACAATAGACATTGCAAACATTCAGATTAAACCAACTCTTAAGGGCAAGTTTGAATATTCAATTTTTAATCCAATTTATTAAGTTTAAGATTGAACTAAAGTGAAAAACCAAAGTTGTCATGACCCGGATAAACTTTAGTTCCAGAAGGAATGTTTTCCCGCAGATAGTTTAAACTGTGCATTAAACCCCCTTCGTCACCCCCGTACATGTCTGTTCGGCCATAACCTCCGTCAAATAAAGTATCTCCAGAAATCAAAAGACCTTCTGACTTATTATAAAGACATATTGAACCAGGAGAATGGCCAGGAGTGTGAAGTACAGCCCATTTATCTAAAGCTTCCACAGTTTCGGAATCAGAATTTTTACTCTGTCCCCCCTGGAACATTTTTCCAAGAGTCTGATTTGCAGTAAGGGCCACCTCCCCTGCTGGCTGTTCCCTTAACTGATTTTCAACTTCTTCAAGACCAAAAAAATCCAGAAGAGAATGATTCATTATACCCGGGCATGAGGACAGTTCTGAAAACTCTTCTTTATGAACACAAATCAGAGCCTGGGGAAATTGTTTTTTAATCTGATCAATGCCCATAATGTGATCAAAATGAGTATGAGTTAAAACTACAGCCACACAGTCCATTTTCTTTTCCAAAAGCCAGGAAGTAATTTTTCCTCTGTCCCCACTGAGACTACAAGCCGCAGGATCTACTACAAAGCATTTTTTATTTCCTAAATCTACAATGTAAGTATTTACTCCAAAGATTCCTGTTCTAATTGTATGAATTGTGTTCATTTTCCTCTGTCCCCCTTGAAACATTTCAGGCATAAAAAAAGGGCTGCCAGAATTTCCAGCAGTCCTTCTTACTTAAAAAACTATATTTTAGATATTTCCAAAAGGAGCTTTATCTGCTGCGGCTTTTTCTGCTGCTGCGTAAGCTGCTGCATCTTCAGCGGCCATAGCTTCTTCTGAAATTTCTTCTGAATAATCGCTTTCGTAACCAGAATCAATTTTTCCTTCTGGAATAGCTGAATCTTCTTCAGACTTCTGACGGGAATAGCTTACAGAAAGTTTGCGACCTCTGTAGTCATAACCGTTCAATTTATCAATTGCAGTCTGTGCATCTTCTGTATAAAGCTGGATGAAAGAATAGTTTGCAAGAACTTTAATATCACCAATTCTATCTCTTTCGATTCCTGCAATAGCAATAAGAATACCAACTAAATCTTTTGGATATACACGGCGGTTTTTACCAATGCTGATAAAGATTGAAGTTGCTTTATCAGGATCAATTTCTACTCTTGGATGACGAGGTTTTTCTTCTGCTGGAGCAACAACAGTTTCTTTAACCTGTGATTTTTCCTGTTTGTATTCGCGAGTTTCGTTTTTACGGTTTTTAGAATCGTTACGATTGTTGCGGTTGTTTCTGTTTGAATTGAAAGAATTTGAGTGATAGTGTTTTAAAGCTTCTTTCAAAAGGTAAGCTGTAAGATACTTACGGCGTGTCAAAGGAATTGATTTTTTGAAAATTTTAATCAATTTTGTAAGTGTATCAATATCTTCCTCTGTTTCAATTTTTCTCAAAGCATTTACAAGTAAATCTGCTGCTTTGTCTTCGTTAATTTCATTTTCTCTGTTGTTATTGTAGTATCCCATTTTATTAACTCCTAAAAAGATTTATTGCAGAGTTGCTGCATAGCCAGAACCTATCTTTTCGAACCCATTTCGTAATAATAAAGGCTCGATAGTTTCCGGTACAATGATGTCTGGCATTAAAATAAAGTGTTTTCCCCGTTTCTTTAGTTCTAAAAGACACATTTCCAATAATTCTGTGCCGATTCCTAAGCCACGGTATTGTTCAGGAACAAAAAGGCAAGTTACTTTATATACCTGCTCCTGATTCTTTGTAATCGCAGAGGCTGTTATACATCCTGCAAACTCTTCTGACAGACTGTGGCAAACTAAACCAAATTGCTCAGAAGCTTCTGCTTGTTCAAATTGAGCCTTCCACATTTCATAAAGTGCCGATTTTAAAATTTCAGGCATACTTTCGTGTTCATTGTAAAAAGTTTCGTTTACATGAAGAATAATCTCTTTATAGTCTGAACTGGAATTGTACTGTCTAAATGAAAAATCATCATGAACAAGATTTTCATCGGATTCCGGAATATAGTCCAATCGTTCCAAACCCCAAACTTCACGCAAACCATTATACCAGTCGTTGATATACGAATGCATTCTTCTGTTTTTGTAAATATGCCATCGTTTTTCAACTTCAGGATATTGTTTTAAAACATTTCTAAAATTTCTGAATACCCCCCTTCCAGAATGAAGAACTTCCTTTAATTCTTCTTTTACGATTGGAGAATTAAGATCGTTAGTAAAGTCTTCTCTAATCTTAAAACCATCTGAAGAATTCCATTCTGGTAATTCATAATAATTTTCTGAATCTGCGTTAAGTGAGGAATCTGCACTGGCTTCTACCAGGCTTTCTGTTTCTGCTTCAACAAGAAAAGTTGCATCCTGATTATCAAGAGCAGAAACAATATCAAGTAATAATCTGTCACTTAAAGCAAATGTCATACTATTTAATTAAATCAGATTTTGTAGAAATTGTCGAACTGATAAGTCCATATTTTACAGCTTCATCAGCATCGAGCCAGTAATCTCTTTCAGTATCTGCAGTAACCTGTTTTAATGCTGTACCAGTACCATCAGCAATAATCTTGTTTAATTTAGCACGGATTTTTTCCATGTCTTTTGCATAAATTTCGATATCTGTAGCAACACCACGCATACTACCAAGTGGCTGGTGAATAAGATAACGGCTGTTTGGTAAACCTACTCTTCTTTCTTTTGGAACAGCAAGAAGAATTAATGTTGCAGCAGATGCAATAAGCCCCATACCAATTAAATAAACTGGAGCTTTTACAAAACGAATCATGTCATAAATTGCAAAACCTGCATCAACATCTCCTCCTGGAGAATCGATGTACATATAGATAGGACTTTTTTCGTCTTCTGAATCAAGAATAAGAAGCTGGCGTGCAATATCATCAGCAAGTTCTTTATTTACTTCGCCTGTAAGAATAATCTGGCGTGTCTTAAGAAATTTTTCAGTAAAAGGACTTGGTGCTTTTGCTTTTTCGTTTTCGTCTTCATCAAATCGTGGAGATTCGTAAATTGATTTCATGTGTACTCCCATACAAATAAAAATTGTCTTGTATAAATATAGTCAAATATATTTTGATTTTCAAGTTTTAACAAAAATTTCCTTGAAAAATTCCTGACAACGAAAACGATTTCGATTGAAAAAAGAAGTTTTCCTTATATAATACTTTTTATAGATTTTGGAGGAATTTTGGTAACCTTAAAAGATATCGCCAGAGAATGCAATGTTTCTTTTTCAACTGTCAGCAAGGCTCTTAAAGGCAGCAGCGAAATCAGTGAAGAAACCATTAAAATCATTAGAAATAAAGCTGAAGAAATGGGCTACCATCCAAATATTGCAGCCAGAACCTTAAGAACCAATAAAACTTATGACATTGGCGTTATCTTTGAAGATAAAACTGGAGCAGGTTTTCAGCATCAGTATTTTGCAAAAATCATAAGCGGTTTACAGGAAATCATTCAGACTAATGGTTACGACCTAACCTTTACAGGCCCAACTCTTGATCAGAATTACGATTACTATAAACATATAATTGGTAGAAATTTTGATGGAATCGTTCTCCTGTCTGCTGATTTTACCCGCCCAGATTTAATTCAGTTAATTCAAAGTGGAATTCCTACTGCAACTCTCGATTACATTTACGATAATAATCACATTTCGGTTTTTAGTGACAACAAAATCGGGATGACCGAACTTACTGAATATGTAATTTCTAAAGGACATAAAAAAATTGCTATGATTCATGGGGAAAATACAATCGTAACCAGAGAACGAAAGCAGTTTTTTATTGAAACCTGTCAGAAACACAATATTTCAATTCCTGACGAATATTTTGTAGAAGCTTTGTACCACGACCCTATTACCAGTGGAGAAGCAACTGCATATTTACTGTCTCTTCCAGAACCACCAACCTGCATAATATTCCCGGATGATTATTCTGCTTTAGGTGGAATGCGGGTTTTGAACTGCAGAGGCTTAACTCCTGGAAAAGATATCAGTATTGCGGGATACGACGGAATCATGCTTACTTCCATGATGCTGCCACCTCTAACAACCTACGAACAGAATGGTGAAGAAATTGGCCGCACAATGGCACAGGCTTTAATTGACCAGATTGAAGGAAAACCTTTGAATCAGACTCAGATGCTGATTTCGGGAAGACTGCTCAAAGGCGGAACAATCCAGCAGCTTTAATTCTATTTTAATTATATTCTTATTTTTCTAAACTTTTGTTTTTCCTGTCCGAAAATAAAGACATGAAATTTAGAACTTTACTTTTCACACTTATTGTAACAGTTGGACTTAGTCCATTATTCGGAAATGAACTTTACAAATCAAATGTAACAGCTTCATTTTATGCAGAAGATTTTAACGGTAAACAGACATCTAATGGCGAAACTTTCGACATGAATGATTTTACTTGTGCCCACAAATCTTTACCTTTCAACACAATTCTTAAGGTAACAAATCTTTCAAACGGAAATTCTGTTTCTGTTCGCGTAAATGATCGTGGACCTTTTGTTTTGGACCGAGAAATCGACCTTTCAAAAGCAGCAGCAATTCAGCTTGGAATGTTTGGTTCTGGAACAGCCCCTGTAGATATTGAAATTATCGCTCGTGGACCTGAAACTGAATTGAGTTCGAAAACTGCAGCAAAAGCAGCTTTAATGATGGAACAGCTTGCAGCAAAAGAAGCACAGAAAAATGCTCCAGTTGTAGTTGCAGCTACTTCAAACGACAGTAAAAATTGGGATGTTCAGCTTGGAGCCTTCAGTTCAAAAGAAAATGCAAACACACTTGCACAGAAACTTTTGAAAGCAGGATTCACAGAAGTTGTTTTCCAGAATACTGACACAATCACTAGAGTTGTAATTCGTGATGTAAAAAAAGAAGATCTTGATCTTTTGACAAAACAGTTAAAGAGTAAAGGCTTTGGTGAATTTACAGTACGAAAAAGAGCAAACGTTGTTGAAACATTAACAACAGCAGTTCCTTCTGAAAAATAAAAAAGTAATAATTCTAAAAAAGTTCTTTAATTCGTTAAACTAGGCTGCCATATGGGGCCTGGTTTAATTCATTTTAAATGATTAAAAAAGTAAAACTATGTTATAATAGTAAATCTAAGAGGTTTATTAATGGCTGACACAGAACTAGATCCAGAAATTGCAGCACTTCTTTCAGGAGCAGAAGCTTCTCTTTCGGTTGAAGATATAGACAAGCTTCCATCTGCCCCAAGTGCACCCAAAGTTAAAATTGGGATGTCTAAAAGTGCCCTTTACTCTCAAGAAAGCACAGGAACTTCACGACCAGGTTCAATCCACGAAGTAAACTTAAGTAAGACTGGATTTGATGATCTTCCAAAACTTAAGGAAGAAAATTCCAGCGGGGTTTATGATGACCCAAAATATTACAAAACTGCATTAACTAACGAAAATGCTTCTGCACAGCGTGTCCATCAGATTCTTTCAAAATATCTAACTTGTACTGATCCAAAAGACCGTGCAGTTTATAGACAGCAGATTGTTACTGCTTATTGGGAATTATTAAGAGGAATGGCTCCTAAAATGGCCGATCCAAATCTCCCAATGCCAAAACGAATGCTTATGCGTTTTGGTGTTCTCCTTCCTTCACTTTTTAAGGGTGAACACAAGGAATTTTTCTCTCGAATTGTATACGAAAATAAAACCGGTGAACCAATTCTTTATGTAGATGAATGGTTTAAGGAAATTGCCAGTGGAAAAATGTCAAATTCCGCTACCGATGAAAAAAAGCAGGTAAAAACTGCAAATATGACTCCAGACCAGGCCGCTTCTGCAGAACAGACTCGTCTTATGCAGCTTCAGTCTAAAAACTCAGGTAAGCTTCAGAGTTCAGAAAACCTTTTGAACATTAAAGAAAATGAACGAAGCATGCTGGAAATTGAACTTAAGAATCGTTTTGACATTCTTTGTGATCATACTCCAATCATGGGTCTGGAACCTCACACTTCTGCCCTTTCTGAATCTCAACGCAGACTCTTTTCGGAAATTACAGATTTGCTCCACAGACTTTCTAAAAATGATAAGGAACTTACAAAAGTTCTTGCAGAATTCCAGGAAGCTAAGGGCATTTATGATAATGTTCAGAATAAAATTGATGCAAATGGTGGTTCTGAAACAATTCAGGCCGACACAGGCGCTATCAAAACTGAATTTGATACAATCCGCCAGATGGCAAAAATGACAATTGGTCGCCGTGGTAATCAGTTCCCAATGTTTACAAGAGAATTCTACCACTGTACCGAAAATGGAACAGGAACCCGTGAAAATGTTATTTCGGTTCTCAAATGGATTGAATCAATTGACCCGGGTGTTTTCCATCGTGTTCATAAAAATGTTCCAAATCGAATTGTTCCTTATGTTTGTCTTGTACCAACTTACGGAGACAGAGGTTTCTGCTGGGAACCATTTGACCGTTATAACCGTGTAACCAGCCGCGGACGAATTGTAATTCCAATGTATCCAAGAGATTTAAGAATTGCAGTTTTAACTGCCGTTGCAGATTTAAGATGGCAGGTTGCAAAGGAAAAAGCTTCTTACTACTGGATGGAAGAAGGTTTGACTGGACAGTATTATCAGCATGTTGAACAGATGAAACTTAAGGGTGACCTTAAAGAATTCTTTATCGAAGATTACATTTTGTGGATGACAAAAGAATCCACTGGTGTTCAGCGTCTTGATAAGGATGTTCGCGGTATCTTCTGGCGAAATATGCCATTCCCTAAAGAATTAAAAGAAGACTTAAGAAAACGATCCCTCGTTTATGATGAGTTATGTAAGAAAGATGCTAACCGCGAAATGAGTGATGGATATTAATACTTAACAAAAAGAACTTAACCGAAAAAAAACTTCAGAAAGTTTACTTTCTGAAGTTTTTTTATTTATGCAAGTCTGCAAAAGTTCAAGATAACTTCTATTCAAACTTAAAGGAATCTAAGCTGCCAGATGGGATTTCGGCACCCTGGGACTGGGCTTCGATTGGAGCTGGGTCGCTGGTTGAAGTGGCAAGAGACGAACTGATATCGCCAATTCCAATAAAGGTTGCAACGGAACTTCCAATTGAAGAAAGAATGAATACGAGTAAAACTCTTAAGATTCTGTTTTTGTAGAAACCTTTTACTGTTACATCGTCCTGTAAAGTTTCCATATCAGAAACTTTTGGTTTGCAGATAAGGGCCTGAACAATTGCTGTTACAAAGCCACAGCCGATAAAAGGACACAAAGAAGTAATTGGAGCAGAAATAAAGGCAACAATTACAGTTAAAGGATGAGCGGCAGCAAGGGCAGTTGCAACGGCCGCAAAACAACCATTCCACAAAACCCAGGAAAGAATCATTTTTGTTCCAAGCTGAGTTCCACCGTAAATAAAGCCGGCAACAATAAGTGCAATAATTGCTACTGGAATAAGCCATCCAATAAGTTTTCCTGCAATTCCTTTTTTTGGAATTGAGTTCAACTCATCATAAGAAATATCAGCTTTCTCTTCGGCAAGAAGTTTAATGTTTTCTTCAACACCTTCAAGATGCCCCGCACCTAAAACTGCTACAATATTTGAACCTTCTGCAGCCCAGATTTTAGAAGCAAGATATTCGTTTCGTTCATCAATGAGAACTTCTTTTACAACAGGCATTTCCTGTGCAAGTTCTGCCATCATTGAATCCATTTCGTTTTTCTGTTTAATGTCTTCAATCTGTTCTGGAGTATATTCTTCCTTACTGAAAGCAGAAGCAATTAAAGCAGCAAAAAGTTTACATTTTCCCCAGAAGCTGTTTTTTGCCCAGGCTCGTTTTAAGGTAATCTGAATCTGACGGTCTGCCATTACAACAGGAATATTCATTTCCTTTGCAACATTCATACCTGCAAGCATTTCGTCCCCTGGCTGAACTCCTGCTTTTTTTCCCATTTTACGCTGGAACGAAGCCAATACAAGATTTGCAAGGAGCAAAAAGCCTTCGTTGCGCTTTAAGACTTTTACAATATCTAATTTGCTGTATTTATCTTTATTTAAAATTGAATCTGCTCGTTTTTCATCCAATTCAATAGCAACACAATCAGGCTTTAATTCGCGAATTGTATTTTCAACTTCTGTAATACTTTCGGCAGATACATGGGCAGTTCCGATTAAGGTAATAGTTCTTCCGCCCACATTTATTATTTTTTGAGTCTGGCTCATTTCTTTAATCTCCATTCAGCAATTCTATATTCAAAGAACATAGGAGCCTGCATATTTGAAACTTTACTGTAATATTCGTTGGCCATTTCTTCAAAGCCGTTTACTTCGTAATAAAGTCCCATATAAAATAGCATTTTACCCCTTTTATTTCTATTATCTTCTTTATTAATTTTCTGTGACAAAGTAGTTTCGGCATTTCTACTGTATGGATCATTAAAGAAGCGGGCCATATTGTATTCAGTTGATTCACGGTCCAAAGGCTTCATGATTGCAGTAAGAATCTTTTTAGCTTCGAAACTGTTCTTCATCTTAAAATAACAACAGGCCATCATCATCTGATAGTAATAATCTGCATTATAGCTGTTTGCCACACTAAAGTATTTACGAGCCTGATCGTAGTTTCCCGAAAGGAATTCAAGAACTGCCGCAGATTCGTAGGCATAGTAATATTTTGGATTTGTCTTGATTACCATCTGATAGTTTTCGAGAGCTTCTTCAATCATATTCATTTCGTCATAGCTTCCTGCAAGATAAGCATAGGCAAGAAAGTAATCAGGATCGATTTCTACCGCTTTGTTCCAGGCAGCAGTTGCTTCTGTGTTACGGTTGCGGCGTTTGTGATAAGTTCCCAATTCAAGGTAATAGTTGTAATTGTATGGATCGTTTTCGATTGCCTTTTCAATATATTCAGTTGCTTTTTTGTAGTTGTTTTCTTCTGCAAGAATTTTTGAATACAAAGCGCAGGCTTCTGAATTGTTTTCATTTTTTTCGATTAAGCCTAAAACAGTTGATTTTGCAACCTTGATATCGCTGATGTAATAAGACGAAAGTGCAAGACCATACAAAGCATCTTCGTTTTCTGGTTCAGATTTTAATGCCTTCTTGTAAGCATCACGGGCAAGCTTATGCTTTTTGTTCAAGGCATAATCCTGGGCAACCATGATATTGGCAGAAGCATTGTTTGGATCAGCGGCAAGCAGCTGTTTTGATAACTGGGAATAAGTTGCTCTGTCCCCCGAGGCTCTTGCAATCATAACAAGAAGTTCCATTGCTTCCTGATTTTTTGGATTGATTTTGAGGACTTTGTTTGCAACTTCCGAAGCTTTTGTATAGTTTCCGTCAGAAAGATAAAGAGAAGCAAGAATCATTGTTAATTCTTCATCATCCTTCAATTCTGAAGGAATTTCGTCATAGAGGGCAATTGCACCTTTAATATCATTTTTAGAGAGAAGTTCCTGAAGCTTTGTAGCAAAAACAATATTTGCAGGAATTTCTGGTTCAGGTTCTACAACAGGTTCTGGTTCAGGCTCTGGAATAACAACAACAGGCTCTGGTTCTGGAATTACTACTACAGGTTCTGGTTCAACAACAGGAGTAACAACCACAGGTTCAATTTCTTCTGGAACAAATGGCTCTGGTTCTACTGCAGGTTCTGGAGCTACCACAACTGGTTCAGGAGAAACGACAGGTTCGTTTTCGGCTTCAACCGTTGGGGCTTCAGTCTTTTTTCCAAAATCAAAATACTTGTTAATTAAATCAGTAACGGCACAACCAGAAAAACAAAAAGCTGAAAGAGCCACAACTGTTACAAAAACATAAACTTTCTTCATCTTCAAAATCCTATTATTACTATATTATAGTTGAAATTCCATCAATCATTTTATAAACTAATACATTATGGTAAGTATGCGTTCATTCAGAAAAGCTCTGGAATTATTAGTTGTCTATATCGTTTTAATCATCGGCATTTTTATTCTTCAATTTAGAACTGATTCAAATATTATTGAAAAAATCGGCAACCTTCAGGTTACCCTTGCCCGATTAGAAAACAGCGACAATCCTAAGTTGTTACAGAACAAACTTCAGATCTCTTATAACGGATTGAATTTCCATTCCGACGATCAGACTTCTGCTAAATATGTTCAGAAAGGTTCTACTTCTGCTAAAAACCTTAAACTGGTTTCTTACGAAGCAAATCCTGAAGAAAATAAAATCAGATTCCTCTTCTCTAATGATGTTGCATTAAGATTTGAAATTGCAGGAACTGAACCAGAAGCTCCATTATCAATTTTTGCAGAACTTCCATCAGATATCGACAGCGTTTACCTTCCATACAATCTTTCTTACAGCCTGAAAGTTTCTAAAGAAGAAGCTAACAGACTTATTCTTAACAGTAAAAAACTTCAGTGGGCATTTACATCTAACCAGATTTCTGACGGTATGATTTGTATGACTTCAAAAGAGGCTTCTGCTCACCTGGCTACATACGACGATACAAAGAAATTCTCACTTGATTCAATTACAGAATTGGCTCAGGCAAGCGAAGAAATGTATAACAATACAGTTAATAACTTCGTAAACAACATGATTTCTTTGTTCAAGAATGCTCTTGCCGAAAATTCTTACTCTGAACAGGAAGTTGTAGCTTATGTTGCCGCTCGTTCCGAAGCAGGCCGTTACAGCGAAGCAATTGAAGAAATTCCAACAAGCTTCAAGAAAGGAAACAAACGAACTTACCTTTCAGCTCCATACTTCAATAACCTTTCAGAAATGAATGCTACTCTGGACAGAACAATCAAAGAAAGCAAATCTGAAATTTCTGCCAGTGCAAACGGAAACAATCTTGATATCTTTACAACTGTAAATCTTGCTTCTTTACTCTGTATCCACGAAAACAAAGAAGAAGTAACTGCAATTCTTGAAAGAGCCGCTTCTACCGAACTGGCACAGGCTTCAATCAGTATTGTTTCTGGAATTATCAGAACTTATGTAAACCTCGTTGCTTACGAATCACCTTATGCAGAACTTTTACAGCCAGCAATCAGCAAGTGTTTTACAAAACTTGAAAACTCTTGTGCAATCGAAGACAACAAACTTGTAATCAATGATAATGGACAGTTCATTTCTGTAACTCAGGCACTTTATACAGGTCTTGCAGTTATGCGCTATGGTGAAATAATTGAAAATCCAACTTACAAGAAAATTGGTTACGCAATCATCAATACATATCTTGCAGATACAAATCTTGATTTAAGATCTTCTGCAACTTTGTATCCATTAATCAAATACAACAACTGGTACTATCCACACTTCAAAGTTGTAAATCCTGACCAGGATGATTACATGTGGGCTTGGACTTGTGCCGAAAACATTACACAGGAAAGAGATGCTGATGACAACTTAACATTGAATGTAGACTTCCCATTAGGCTACATCCACTACCTGATTGTAAAAGGATTGCCAAGATTCAGTTCAATCTATATTTATGACATGGCATTCCGAACTGACCCAAGATTCGAAAGCTACAACTCTTCTGGTTATGTTTACAAAGAAGACACAATGTCTTTACTGTTGAAATCTAGACAGAAGTCTCAGATTGAAAAAGTTAAGATGTACTACACAGGACTTCCTTCTAGAAAATCTGCAGCAAGAGCAGAACAGACTGCAGCAGAAGAAGCTCCTAAACCAAGACCAAAACCAGCACAGAAAAGCAGTGTTGTTTTAGGTGTAAGTGATAATCTTTCTGCAAAGAAAAAGAAGGCAATTATTGCGGCTATCATGTCAGTAAGACCAGATTTAACAGAAGCAGATGCAAAAAAATTGTTTGATTCTGCTCCAACAACAATTCTGGACAATGTAACAAAAGAAGAAGCTGACAATGCTAAATTAAAACTTTTGAATGCCGGAGCTAATGTAAACTAAGCATTTGTCATTCACAAAATATTTTACTAAGGAAAGTTTATGGCATCAATTTTGATAAAAGATACAACTCCAGAACAGCGCAGAAAGATTGTTATGGATTCAATCAACGAATGGGCAGACAGCGGCTGTGATATCGGGGATTCGGGAATTGATTACGAAAAGTACATCAATGGCGAAAAAGAACTTGCAGAACTTAATGCTGAATATCAGGCCAATTATATTGTTGCCTACCCTGATGAACCAGAACGAACAAGCTGCAGTATGTAACAGTTTTTTATTTAGTTTGCAGGGGAAAGCCTTCCCCTCGCTTCAAACCTTCGGTTTTCCGCTACCCCTTCGCCTAGGGACTCTGTCCCTACTGAATCAACTTCAAAACATCCATTGGTTTTTCGCAGATGTAGTCGGCATGGCATTCTTCAAATTCTGGACGATTACCAAAACCCCAGAGAATTCCTACGGCTTTAAAGCCTGCAGCATGAGCTCCTTTTATGTCGTAGTTGCGGTCGCCAATCATAAGGCAGGTTTCTTTTTTATCTTCAAGGTCATTCTCGGCAAGGACATAATTGATTACCTGGATTTTTTCGATTCGCTGCTGTTCGGCCATGTCTGCTCCACCAATAAAATCGAACAGATGGGTCATTCCTTTGCGTTCAATAATTTTTTTTGTAAAGAGTTCAGGCTTGCTGGTTGCTACATAAATCTTTTTTCCAAACTTGCGTAATTCCTGAATCAGTTCAACAATTCCTTCATAAGGGGTACACATATACATGCCCTCTGCCCCGTAATAGTCTCTGTAAACCTTAATGGCATTCTGAATTTCTTCTTCTGGCAAATGAAAAATTGTGGAAAAGCTTTCTTTAAGTGAAGGCCCAATCATTTTTCTAAAAACATCCTGGCCATAAGGCAATTTATAATAATCACAAACCTTCTGCATAGAAGCAAAAATCCCTGGAGAAGTGTCGCAAATAGTTCCATCAAAATCAAATAAAATATTTTCGTAATTAGACATAAGAGAAGAATATCATAAAATCAGGAAATAAAAAATGGCAGCAAATTCTTCATTCTTCATTCTTAATTTTTCAGTCTCATCTGCGGTTAATTCCTCTTTCTCTTAAATTTTTATAAAAACTGTGATATAATAGAAAGGATTAATAAAAACAGGAGTAACTAATGGCTAAAACATTTGACGACAAAAAAATCATTTACACTATGGACCGCGTTGGTCGAGCTTATGGAACAAAGGTTGTATTAAAGGACATAAGCATTTCATATTATTACGGGGCTAAAATTGGTGTACTTGGTTCTAACGGTGCCGGAAAATCATCACTTTTTAAGATTCTTGCAGGAATTGATAAGGATTATACTGGTGAGACTTCTTTAGCTCCTGGATACACAATTGGATATCTTGAACAGGAACCTTATCTTGAACCTGGAAAAACTGTTCTTGAAGTTGTAAAGGAAGGTGTAAAACCTATTACTGACCTTCTTGCTGAATTTGATGCAATTAACGAAGCATTTGGTGATCCAGATGCTGATATTGATAAACTCTGCCAGCGCCAGGGTGATGTTCAGGAAAAACTTGATGCTTTGGATGCATGGAATCTTGATGCTAATCTTGAACTTGCAATGGAAGCTCTTCGTTGTCCTCCATCTGATCAGGTTGTAGATGTTCTTTCTGGAGGTGAACGCCGTCGTGTTGCATTGTGTCGTCTCCTGCTCCAGAAACCTGATATTCTTCTTCTTGATGAACCTACTAACCACCTTGATGCTGAAACTGTTGCATGGCTTGAAAAACATCTTCACGATTATCCTGGAACTGTAATTGCTATTACTCACGACCGTTACTTCCTTGATGAAGTTGCAGGCTGGATTCTGGAACTTGACCGCGGAGAAGGTTTCCCATTCAAAGGTAATTATTCTTCATGGCTTGCACAGAAAAATCAGCGATTGGCAATGGAAAGCAAACATGAATCTGAACGACAGAAAGAAATCCAGAAGGAATTGGAATGGATTCACATGGGTGCAAAGGGTCGTCAGGCTAAACACAAGGAACATATTACCCGCTATAACGATTTGATGGCTCAGGGTTCTAAAAAGCAGCTTAAGGATACTCAGATTTCTATTCCTGCTGGTCCTCGTCTTGGTGGACAGGTTATTGATCTGGAAAATGTTACAAAAGCTTACGGCGATAAATTGTTGTTCGAAAACTTAAATGTTCATATTCCTGCAGGTGCTGTAGTTGGTATTGTTGGTCCAAACGGTGCTGGTAAATCTACTTTGTTCAAGATGATTGCAGAAGCTGCAGGTCTTGGAACTGGCGAAAAACCTGATTCTGGTGAAATTAAAGTTGGTTCAACTGTTAAACTGGTATTTGTTGATCAGATGCGTTCTGGTCTTGATGAAAATAAAACTGTTTACGAAACTCTTGGTGGCGGCGGAGACCTGGTAAAACTTGGTGCGGTTGATGAAAAAGGCCGTGCTTTGGAAGGTGGTGTTCGCGAAGTTAATGCTCATGCTTACTGTGGATGGTTCAATTTTGCAGGTGCTGATCAGAACAAAAAAGTTTCTGTTCTTTCTGGTGGTGAACGAAACCGCTTGAATCTTGGTATGATGCTTAAAGAAAGCGGAAATGTTCTTTTATTCGACGAACCTACAAACGATCTTGATGTTGAAACAGTTCGTGCTTTGGAAGAAGCTTTGGAAGACTTTGCCGGCTGTGCAATGGTTGTAAGTCATGACCGCTGGTTCCTTGACCGTATCTGTACTCATATTCTTGCATTCGAAAACAATTCGGAAGTTCGTTACTTTGAAGGTAACTGGTCTGAATATGCTGAATGGAAAATGAAAGAATTTGGTGAAGAAGCTGGTGTTCCAAAACGCACAGTTTACCGAAGATTAAGCAGATAGTTTTATTGTTTTTCTAACTTTATAAATATTTTTCACCTAAAGAGATTTTGCTATGAAATTGAGGCCTAAATTATTATTATCTATTGCTATTATTGTTGTTGTTTGTGCCATGCTTGTTGCACTTCCTATTTCTTTACTGCAGCGCAGAACTATAACACAAAATGTATATGATAAGGCAAATCTTCAGCTGGAAAATGTTTATTCAAACATTGAACGATTCCTTTCCACTCCAGTAACAGATATTAACGCTGCAAATGTTTATCTGGAACTGGAAGGAACTGATGATCAGGCTAAAATCGAAAAGTATTTTAAGACTCTTACAAAGGGAAAATCTGATTATTCTATGCTTTATTATGCCAGCCGTCTTCCTGTAAAAGATGGTGGCTATATCTACAATGACCAGGACTGGACTCCTCCTGCAGATTTTGACCAGACAAGCAGAGCCTGGTATAAAGCTGCAATGATCAGTTCTGGAACTGCTTTTTCGGTTCCTTATGTAGATGCTAAAACTGGTGATGTTGTTGTTACAATGTCTAAAACTTTCTTTGATGCTGACCTTGTAAACCGCGGAGTTTTTGGTCTCGATGCCAGCATTAATCTTATTCAGAATCTTGCAAACTCTGTAAAACTTACTAAAAACTGCCAGGCTTTTATTATTGACCGCAGCGGAAAATATGTTACCTGTCCTGATACCGCAAAAATTGGTAGTGCAAACTTCTTTGATGATAATAACCTTGATAAATTCCGTGAACCAACTTATTCAAACAATGTTTATATTGATTTAAACAACGGAAAAAATTATTACATTTCAAAACAGCTTCCAGAAATGTGTGGCTGGACTTTAGTTGCTTTTGGTCCAAGAAAAGAAATCCTTTTAGAAATGATGAATAATATTCTTTTGATTTTGGGATTAACTGTTCTTGGTGTAATTCTTGCCAGTGTTGTGGGAATCTTTATTTCCCGTCCAATTGTACGCCCAGTAAGAACTATTACTAAATCTCTGGATAATATTTCAAAAGGAGAAGCAGATTTAACTCAGCGCCTTGAAATTATGGCAAAAGATGAATTTGGTGAAGTTGCAAAGGGCTTCAACAGATTTACCGAAAAACTTCAGACTATTATTTCGCAGATTAAAGATTCAAAAGATATTCTTACTGTTTCGGGTGAAGATCTTTCTGAAATCTCTTTAAATACTTCTGCTGCTATTGAAGAAATTGTTGCAAACATTAACAGCATGCACAGTCAGATTAAAAACCAGGGAGACAGTGTTGATCAGACAGCGGGAGCCGTAAACGAAATTACTGCTAACATTGAATCTTTGGACAACTTAATCGAAAATCAGTCCAGCAGTGTAATTCAGGCCTCTGCAGCAGTTGAACAGATGATTGGAAACATTACTTCTGTAAACACTTCTGTTGAAAAAATGGCAGATTCTTTTGCCAGTCTTCATGTAGATGCTGTAACTGGTTCTCAGAAACAGAACGATGTAAACGAAAAAATTACAAGAATTGAAAATCAGTCACAGATGCTTCAGGAAGCAAATGCTTCTATTTCGGCAATTGCAGAACAGACTAACCTTCTTGCCATGAATGCGGCAATCGAAGCGGCTCATGCCGGTGAAGCAGGTAAAGGCTTCTCGGTTGTTGCTGACGAAATCCGTAAACTCAGCGAAACTTCTGCAGAACAGTCAAATACTATTGGAGTTCAGCTGCTGGAAATTCAGAATGCCATTGTTTCTGTTGTTCAGGCTTCTTCAGAATCCAGCGAAGCTTTCCTTTCTGTTTCTAAACGAATCGAAGAAACTGACCAGTTAGTTCGTCAGATTAAAGCCGCAACGGAAGAACAACTTTCTGGTTCAAGACAGATTACAGATGCCCTTCATAATATGAACGACACAACCAGCGAAGTTCATGTTGCTTCCGAAGAAATGACAGAAGGCAACAAACTTATTCTTTCTGAAGTAAAACTTTTGCAGGATGCTACTGCCGCAATGAAGTTCAGTATGGACGAAATGGCAAATGGTGCCGAAGCAATCAATGCAACTGGTGCCCAGCTTACAGAAGTTACAGATAAAATTAAGGATGCAATTTCCGATATTGGAAACGAAATAGATAAATTCTCGGTATAAACTGGAGTACATCATGAAAATCAATCTTAAAACCAGATTCATTATTTTCTTTATTGTATTATTCACACTTTCTTTTAGCCTTGTTGCCTATCTTTCCAGCAAGGGTATTAAAAAAGTTGGAATTGATTTTGCAAAACTTCAGGGAGCTCCAGTATGTCACATGGCTACAAATGCGATTGACGGGGACAAGTTTGAAGCTTTAAGTAAATCACTGGATAAATCTGATCCCTACTACACAGAAATGACTGCAGAATTCAGAAAAATGTTTTTGAATTCTGGTTGTATGTATCTTTATGCAATTAATATTGATGACAATGGTGTTGCCCGATATATCATTGATGGTTCTGCTTTGGAAGGTGAAGAAGAATATTCTGAACTTGGTGAAATTGTTGAAGACATTGATGAATGGGAAGGTATAAGAGAATTATACAAGACTGGTGGTTATGAAACTACTAATCTCGAAGCTACCAGCTGGGGAATGATGATTTCTTCATACCAAACTTTTACCAACTCAAAAGGAAAAATTGTAGGTTTTGTTGGTGCCGATTATGATTCTTCAAATCTTGTTTACGAAACAAACCGCAGAACCCTTCAGATGGTTGTAATCTGTCTGCTTTGTATTCTTATTGGTTTAATTGGAATCTATATTTTCACAAAAGCAATTTTCCGTCCAATGAAAAATGTTTCTGCCGCAATGGATTCTATTGCAGATGGAGAAGCAGATTTAACAAAACGAATTCCAGTAAAAGGTAACAACGAAATTTCTATTCTGGCAAGAAGCTGTAATAAAGTTATCGAAAGCATGGACAAACTTGTTTCACTTTTGAAATCCGAAACTGAAGTATTAAATGACAACAGCATTTCTCTCAACGACAAAATGCAGAATCATTCTATTGATATTACTAAAACTGCTTCTTATGTTCTGAACATGGATTCAAGAATCTCTCAGCAGCAGAATCAGATTCAGTATATTAATGAAGAAGTTGCAGCTTTTGACAGCGAAATCCAGAATCTTGATGCAAAGATTACTGATCAGGCTAATGCAATTCAGTCTTCTTCCAGTGCTGTTGAAGAAATTTCTTCAAATATTATGTCTATTAACAAGAGTATTGAAGTTATTCTTAGTGAATATAAAACTCTGGTTCAGAATTCTTCTGATGGTATTCATTTACAGGATGAAGTTACTGACCAGATTGAACAGATTGCCCTTCAGTCTGAAAATCTTACAGAAGCAAACGAATCAATTTCGGCAATTGCAGAACAGACTAACCTTCTTGCCATGAATGCTGCAATCGAAGCGGCTCATGCTGGGGAATTAGGAAAAGGTTTTGCCGTAGTTGCTGACGAAATCCGTGTTCTCGCTGAAACTTCTGCAAATCAGTCTTCTGCAATCGGAGAACTTCTTACTCAAATTACAAAAGGCATTCAGCAGATTGTTGTATCTTCTTCTCGTTCTTCAGAATCTTTCCGTCTTGTTGAATCAAAAATCGGAAATCTTAATAATCTTATGATAGAAGTTCAAAACGCAATGGCAGAAGAAAGCACTGGCGCACAGCATATTCTTTCTATGATGCAGAACCTTGATGCTACAACTTTGGATATTACAAAATCAAGTCAGCAGATGAGAAACGGAAGCCAGAATGTATTTAATGAAATTGCAAATCTCAAATTAAATTCAGATGAAACTCAGTCACAGAGTAAACAGGTTTCTCAGGCAATGGATACTATGCTTTCTGTTGCTCAGGAAGCTATTACAGCCAGCGAAACAAACAAGAATTCATCTGATAAAGTTATGAACTTTATCAACGGATTTAAGATTAACTAACCTTTAAAACAAAAGGAATTATTATGAAAAAATTATTAAAAGTCTCTCTTTCAATTGCATTGTCTTTACTATTTGCAATGCCTTTGGTGGCACAAACTCCTCCTGTTCTTACAAAAATCGGAACTTACAAATGCGGACGACAGCCTAAACAGGTTTTATTTTCCCCAGATGGAAAATATGTTGTAATGCCTCTGCTTGAAGACAATGGATTTGATATTTTTGATGTTCAGTCAAAAACAATGCTTAAACGAATTAATCCTCCAAACGAAAAACATTTAGGCTATTGCGAAGGACTTTTTATTCCTGAAACAAACTCCTTCCTGGTTTCACAAATGACAACAGGAAACTTATATGAATATTCTTATCCGGGATTTGTATACAAGCGTACAATTCCAACTAAAGGTACCTGGTCAAAATTTATTGCATATTCTTCAGAAAAGCAGTTGCTGGCAGTTTCAAACTGGGTTTCAAATGACATTTCAATTATTGATTACAAAACAGGAAATTTAGTTCGCAAGATTTCAACAGGAAAAGCTCCTCGTGGACTTTTCTTTATCAATGGTGGAAAAGAAATTATCTCTCTTTCGTTTGAAGGTGGACTTATCGAAAAGTTTGATGTAGAAACTGCAAAGCGCCTGGATAAAATTGCTATCGAAAACTCTGCCATGCGCCACATTGTTTTGAACAAATCAAAAACCAAAGCTTACATTTCTGATATGTATTACCGTCAGATTTATGAACTTGATATGGAAGCTTTTAAGATTACAAACAAAACAACAGTATTCAGCAATCCTAATACAATTGATCTTCTTAACAACCGCTGGCTCTTTGTTTCTTCCAGAGGTCCAAATAACAAGGAAGATTATACAAAACGAAGCCCTGTAAACGGTAAAATTCAGATTATTGATGTAACAACAATGAAAATCGTTCAGGAATTTGAAGGCGGCAACCAGCCAACTGGACTTGATGTTAGTGAAGATGGAAGTCTTCTTTGTTTTTCAAATTTCCAGGATCAGAACATCGAAATCTACAGCATTACCAGATAGGTTATAAAAATGGAACAAAAAAAAGAATGGTTTGAAGAAGAAAACTTCTGGATTAATTACGCTCCAATTATGTTTGATGATGCCCGCTGGGCAGAAGCTCCTGCAGTTGCCGAAAAAGTTAAGGAAATTGCAAATCTAAAAGATGGAGATTCTGTTCTGGATTGCGGATGTGGTCTTGGCCGCATTTCGGTAGAACTTGCAATTCTTGGTTTAAAAGTTACAGGCATCGATATTATTCAGTCGGAACTGGATGCCGCTGCAGAAAGTGCCCAGGCAGAAGGTGTTGAACTGGAACTTATTAATCAGGATTTAAGATATTTTAAAACCGATAGAAAATTTGACTGTTCCATCAACTTGTACACTTCCTTTGGTTACTGTGACACAATCGAAGAAGATATGGAAATCTTAAAAAACATGTGTGCACCAGTAAAAAAAGGCGGAACCTTTATTCTTGAATGTGTAAGCCGCGAAACTTCCATAATGTATTTTACCCCTGGAGAAGAATTTGAACGCGCGGGATATAAAGTAAAGACTGAGTTTTCGGTTGAAGGCGCGTGGGAAGGATTAAAATCCCGCTGGACCCTGTATCCCCTTTCATTGGGGACAGAGGAAAAAATTGAAGACCAGAAACCTGTAGTTGATCACTGCTTTGTTCAGCGACTCTACCCTGCTTCTTTTTTACGGGATAAGCTTTTAGAATTTGGTTTTTCAGAAGCCCATGTATATGGAGACTACAATTTATCTCCATATAACGAAAAGGCTCAGACCATGGTTGTTATTGGAAAAAAATAGTTATTCAGTTTCCTCTAATGTTCCATTAAAAAGTACTGCTGTACTGATATTCAATTTATAATCTCCTTCAAATTCCTTTAGACCTGTAATTTTTTGAGTTTCACCTTCTTTATCAATATATTCATATGAATCAGGAATTGAAACAACAGTAAACAACAAGTACTGATTATCTTCGGAATCAGTTTCTAAACTGAATTTAAAGTTTGCAGTAGCACCAGTTATCTTTTTATCAAAATCAGGGGTAATAATATTCAAACCTCCTATGTTTTCTGGAGATTCTCCAGGAAAAAATTCATACAACTGAAATTCTGTTTTCTTTGGATTAAATACAAAATCAAAATATAAGTCATCTCCTGCTGTACTATTTAAAAATATATAAGACATTGAATTTGTTGATATATTAAATGTATCTGAATCGGAGCTTGCATCAAATAAACTCAAAACTGTAATATCCGAAAGCTCTTCCATAATAAACTCTGTATAAAGATTATTACGTTCATCAATTTCATATTTTACTTTAGATGTCTGGCTAAAATAAAGATTCCATAATTCGGTGCTGATTTCTTTATAGTCATTAAATTCTATAGAATCTTCAGTTTCTTCAATATTTTTATTTATTCTGGCCATAACATATTCTGTACAATCTTTAGCCTTTTTAAGCTCTTTTCCTGTTTCAGTAAAAACTGAATAAGGCCTAACCTTTAAGATTTTGTTTTCTTCATCAATTGTGTAAGTATATTTTCTATTAGGATTATAATTTCCTTTATCATCTTCATAACTTACAGTTATGGTATTACTTGTAAATACTGTTTTTACCCCATCCCCCGAAATAAAAACTTTTCCTGTAAACTCATTATCAGGAACCGATGCTTTATACACACAAGAAATAAAACAAGAAGCAAAAATAAGTGCAGTAATTAATCTGATAAATGTTTTTTTCATATAAAAATCTCCTTTATAAAATAAGAAATGTCTTGATTAATTATAAATTGAAATAAGTATTTTGCAATATAAAATTTCCCTCTGTCCCCAATAAAACCTTACATAAATTTCAAGGCAAAATGGACAATAACAAAACTTAAAGGAAAGGTTATAAGAGTAAGTAAAGTTGAAATAACACAGGCTCTACTAGCCAGCACTTCTTCTTTCTGAAACTGCATGCAGGCAATACTTAAAGTAACACTTATTGGAGCACTAAAGCCAACCACAATTGCCATTAAAGAATATTCTGTAAAATGATAGATTCCTGCCTTATGCATTAAAAAACATAAAATTAAAATAACAACAGGAGCAACCATATTTCTTAAAATTGCCAGAACCCAGGCAAACCCGTCTTTTAGACATTCCGAAAGTTTTGCCTCTCCAATGCTCATGCCAATTAAAAGCATACAAAGGGGACCTACCATTCTTGCCAGAGCTTTTACTGTTACATATAAAATTGGAAGACTTCTATCCACCCGCAGCACAGGCATTTTATTCTGTAAAAGAAAAACCACAATACCAAGAAACATTCCCACCATTACAGGTGTAAAAAACACCTTTTTAATTTGAGGACCTAAAGTTTTAATGGTAATTTTTTCTCCGCTTATAATTGTAAAAGCCACTATATACACAAAGATTCGGAATACAATACTGATTGTACTGATATAAAGCATGACTTCCTGGGCAGAGTGTTCATAAACCGACTGAAGAATTGGCATACTGAACAAAGTCGTCTGACCAATTGCTATCATAAATCCGCTTACAGTAGAAAAGTCCTTTTCTTTTTTTATGAACAGCAATTTACCGGTAAAAATAAGTATAATGTAAAAAACAACTGCCATAATAAATTCAGCAATACTGGACCTAAAACTTTCCCACTCAAAATCCTGCATAAAAGCATTAAAAGCAAAACAGGGAACAGATAATTTCCAGATTAAGGCAGTTAAAGTCTTTTTTGCTGAAACATCTACAATGCCTTTTCTCATAAAGAAAAAACCTATAGCTATAATGATAATAGTTTGAGAAAAGGCGCTTAAGAAATTTGGATCAGTAAAAACCAGTTTAAAAATTTCGATCATTTTTAATCTTGATAATTCGAAACAGTGTCATATTTGATAATTTCTTTTCCGTTTTTAATATCAAATACATGCCACCAGATTCCAGTCTGATTTGGAGTAATCTTAAAAGTTGCAATCAAATCATTATTATAGAAAACTCTAACCTGTGCGCCAGAGTTAGACATTTCCTGACTGTAATAGTAATTTTTATTTGTATAGTCGAATACATAATATTGATAAAGTTCAGAACTATCTATATCGCGAATTGTAACAGTTTCCGGACCATAACTAGTTGTATCATCTCTATCAAGATTTAAGTTACCTGCATTCATATGGCTGTAATAAACATGGTAGTCATCACTGTAAATATGAGAATCCAAATCTTCCGGATATTCACCCCAGTCCAGAACAATCTTAATTCGTTCATAATCTACAACCTTAGGAACAGAAATCTGTGGTGGAGTTGTAATCTCACCACCTTCAACAGTAAAGTTTGTTTCTGTTTTTACATATTCATTACCTTTTGTAACAACCATGGAATGTTCACCATCTTCTACATCATCAGGTAAATCGGCTTTACCTTCATGGCTGGTAATAATTTCCCATTTACGGTCAATTTCAACATTGGCATCTGCAACAGGATTTCCAGTATCACTGTCTTTAATAATAAGAATGCGTTTGTCAGGATCCCCTGGCAAAGTTTTTGTTTCTTTTTCAACATCAATTTCACCCCCAGATTTGAGAGTAATATTAATATCAACTACATTCTTTCGTTTTTTTACTTCTGTGTTTTCCGCAAAAACAGGCAGGGCACTTAAAACTAAAAAGCCAGAAACAACAATGGAAAAAATAGGATTATTTAATTTCATTATTTTTCACCTGCCATGTTACCAGAAACTTCATAGTCATCATTTTCAACAAAGGCTTCGGTAGCAGGAATATCAAGATCACCATTTTCGGCAGAAGCATCATTTACCTCTGTCCCCATTGAAACAGTTTCTTCGTTTTCAACAAATTCTTCTGTCTGAGGAATTTCTTCCGCAATTTCAGCAGGAGTTTCATTTACCTCTGTCCCCACTGGCGCAACTTCTTCAGAAATTTCGCTTTCTGGCTGATTTACCTCTGTCCCTGTTGATTCACTTTCTTCTGATTCTGTATTTGCTACAACATTTTCAGCAGTTTCCTGAACAACTCCACTGTTTTCTGGCATATCAACATCAACATTAATTCTAATCAAACGGTCATCAGTTGTAATATCAAAACGCTGTTCTTCAATATCATTAATTTTTACAATTACAGTCTGTTTTTCAGGAGCTTTAGTAACTTCCTTTACAACTTCAACTTCCTTGATAACTTCAACTTCTTTAATTACTTCTTGAATTTCCGGTTCACCCTGAACAACAGCAACAGGAGCATCGTCCTGCAATTTTACACCATCAGATTCACAGCACCAGATATCAGTTAATCTAAGTTCCTGAATTTTAGAAAGTTTCAGCAATTCATCTCTACGGAATTTTGCCTTTTCTTTATTTGCAAACTTTTCAGAAAAAAGAACACGATACAATTTATTACCGTCTGCCTTTGTAAATTCTGTTACAAAACTAGAAAAACCATTATCAATTAAAAGCTGATTTCTTGTCTTTGCTTTTTCAACATCCTTAAATGAACCCATACAAACATACCAGTCATTAGCAAAAGCAGAAACTGCTAAAAAAGCCAAAATTAATAAAGATATAATTCTTTTCATTCTAAAACTCCTTTAAAAAAAAACCACATAAATTCATTATAAACTGAATTTATGTGGTTTGCAGATTTATTTTATCTAAAACTAGAGATTGTCAAAGAAACCCTTAGCCTTCAACAATTCAGCATTCAAGATACCACCGAGAGCAGCACCGCGTTTTGTGTTGTGGCTCAAAGCAACAAACTTGATGTCAAATACATTACATGGACGGAGACGACCAATTACACAAGCCATACCTTTTTCTGTTTCACGGTCACGGCGTGGCTGTGGACGGTTTTCTTCGTGGCGAACAACGATTGGATGTTCTGGAGCGCTAGGTAATTTCAATTCCTGTGGAACTGATGTATAAGAAGTCCAGATCTTTTCGATTTCTTCCATTGAAGGTTTTTTGTCACCAAATTCGAGAGATACACAAGCTGTGTGTCCGTCAATTACAGGAACACGTGTACATGTTGAAGAAACGATTGGGCCTGCAGCATTTTCGATTTTTCCATCTTTTACAGTACCAAGAATCTTAAGACATTCTTTTTCAGTCTTTTCTTCTTCACCACCAATGTATGGAACAATGTTATCAATCATATCGAATGAAGGAACACCTGGATAACCAGCACCAGAAGTAGCCTGGAGAGTTGTTACAACCATTCTCTTAATTTCGTATCCAGCCTGAATTAAAGCGTGGATTGGCATCATATATGTCTGCAAAGAACAGTTTGGTTTTACAGCAATAAAACCTTTGTCCCATCCGTGATGTTTTTTCTGATCAGCAATTACATCAAGGTGTGAGTAGTTAATTTCTGGAACTAACATTGGAACATCTTCTGTCCAGCGGTTAGCAGAAGCATTAGAAACTACTGGAATTCCTTCTGCTGCATAAGCAGCTTCCAAGTTTTTAATATCTTCTTTTTTAGGAAGTTCCAAAGCAGAGAATACAAACTGACATTTTCCAATTGCTTTTTCAGCTAAGTTTGCATCTTCTACCATTAAGTTCTGAACGCCAGCAGGGATTTCAGCACCAATAAGCCAGCGGTTTGCAACTGCATCTATATACAACTGTCCAGCAGAACGTGGAGATGCTGCAACATAAG
>JAZQOB010000046.1:0-33203 GCA_045627625.1 Treponema sp. | reverse complement strand
CTTCTGCATTTACAAAAGGAGCAACATAAGTCTTTTTAGAAGTAATTACAGGTTCCAGCTGTTCAATTCCATCTTCAGCAAGAATCTTTTCAACTTTACTGTCTGGACGAGGTGTAATTTTATCGATCATTGTCCATGGGAAAGTTACTTTAGATTCATTATTAATATAGGCAACAAAACCAGATTTGCAAACACCTCTGTTTTCCCATTCTTCAGCAAATTCACGAACAGCAGCATATAGCTTGTCCCCGTTATGAGAACAGTTATCCATACTTACCATAGCAACAGGAAGTTCGCCATTTACATATCGTTCATGAAGAAGTGTTACAACCTTTCCAATATAAGATTTAGGAAGTACAGGCCCCATTGCAAAGTCTTCTTCAACACCTGGCATCAGCTGTCCTGCTGCATTCTTCAATAAATAACCTTTTTCAGTAATAGTAAAAGTTACCATCTGAAGGCTTGGATTTCTGAAAATTTCACATAAACGAGCCCAGTCTTCAGCATTTTCCGAATCACAAGTCAATGCTTCCATAATAGAAGCAACAACAGTTTTTTCAACAGATCCTGTAGATTTTAAAGTTACCAAAGCACCGATATTATCGTGAGGTTTATACATTTTTTCGATAATTTCGTAATCATAACCTTCAGCTACAACAAGACCTGAATCAATAACCTTTTCATTCAAAAGTTTCTGAACAACATTTGCCTGAAAAGCTCTAAAAATATTTCCAGCACCAAAATGAATCCAGAAAGGAGCATCATGAGTTGTCTTCTGAACCTTATCAAAATCAAATTCAGGAAGGCTATAACCTTTTGAAGCCCATTCTGATGACTTAATACCTTCTTTTGTTAATTTCATATCTATTTCCTATCTGTAAAGCTTAACATTGCTTCTATCAATTGACTTTTCACAAGCTTCCCAAAGTCCGTTTAAGTAAGCAGCACCCAAAGCTCGGTCATATAAACCATAACCTGGCATTGCTTTTTCATCCCAAATCATACGACCATGATCAGGACGAATAATTCCATCAAAGCCTGTTTCATATAAAGTCTTAACAATTTTGAACATATCAAAACTTCCAGTAGAAGAAAGATGAGCACTTTCCTGGAAATCCTGAATTGGATCATCAACAGCAGTGTTGAATTTAAGGTTTCTAATATGAGCAAAATGAATACGACCTGTAGCCGCTTTAATCATTTCGCAAAGATCATTTTTACGGTTTGTACCATATGAACCAGTACAGAATGTAAGACCATTATGAGGATTATCAACTTCTTTAAGAAGACGAACAACATTTTCCTGGCAAGTTACAATTCTTGGAAGTCCAAAAACAGGCCATGCAGGATCATCTGGATGAATTGCCATATCAATATTGTATTTTTCACAAACAGGCATAATAGCTTTTAAGAAATATACAAGATTCTGGAAGAGTTTTTCAGAGTCCACATCTTTATACATTTCAAAAAGCTGCTTAACTCTTGCCATTCTTTCAGGTTCCCATCCAGGAAGAATAAAACCATTTGAATCTTTATCGATACTTGCAAACATTTCTTCAGGTTTTACACCATCTATTGCAGTTGAATTATATGCAAGAACAGTAGAACCATCTTCACAAACACGAGCTAATTCAGAACGAGTCCAGTCAAAAACAGGCATAAAGTTATAGCAAACCATATGAATGTCTTCCTGACCAAGGCGTTCCAAAGTTTTAATGTAATTTTCAATATATTTATCTCTGTCACCAGTACCAATTTTAATATCATCATGAATATTTACACTTTCAATACCGGCAATCTTCAATCCACTATCAGCAACTTCTTTCTTAATCTTCTGAATAGCACTAAGTTCCCATGCATCTCCAGGAACAGAATCATATAAAGTTGTAATAACGCCATGAACTCCTGGCACCTGACGAATCTGTTTTAATGTAACGGAATCAAAACCTGTTCCGTACCATCGTAATGTCATTTCCATACTAAAAACCTCAAAAATAGAAAATCACTAAAGTTAGTAATGAATCAATTATATCACTCGGTATAATTTTACTCAATTTTATATAGAAACATTAAGAAAAAATACTTAACCTAAAAAAAAAGAGAATCGTATGCACGATTCTCTCTTCAATTCAGCTTCGGCTAAATTATTTTGCTCTTTCAAGGAATGAACCATCACGAGTATCAATAACGATTCTATCACCGTCATTAATGAATAATGGAACACGAACTTCAATACCTGTATCAAGAGTAGCAGGTTTCAAAGATTTACCAGAAGTATCACCTTTAACACCAGGTTCACAATAAGTAATTGTACGAGTTACGCGAACAGGAAGATCAATACCTACAGCTTTTCCTTCGTAGAATGTAAGATTTACTTCAAGATCATCTTCTGGAGTGATGTATCCAGCATAATCTCCAAGATCTTCTTTTGGCAATTCAAACTGATCGTATGTTTCCTGATCCATGAATACATAAGTTTCACCATCAATGTAAGAAAGTTTTGTAGTATGGCTATCAAGATCTACTTCATCAAATTTTTCACCAGCATCAATACCAAGATCCATTGTAGAGTTTGTTACCAAGTTCTTTACACGGAAGCTTGTTACCATACCTGCACGACCAGAACGCTGTCCGAGCATTTTCTGAACGATAAGTGGGTTTCCTTCATACATGAAAGCTGTACCAACTTTTAACTGTGATGTCATTAACATAATATAAACCTCTAAAAATAGTTTGCTAATTAGTATTAATTAATTATATATTTTTTTTCAATAAAAGTCATCAGGTTAACTGCCAGGTCTCCGTTTTTTCTTAATTTTAATGAAAAATCCTTGAATCCATCAGCCAGTTCTTCCTGTTTAATCATAAAATCATAGCAGGCCTTTTCCATTTCATTCTGATCCAGCTGATTATCAGGAGTATTTACCAGGGTCCAGATTTTTTTAATTATTTCAAAGTTTTCTTCACTAAAGAAAGGGTTTAATTTTTCCAGCAAAGCATTCATTTTTACCAGCTGATATTCATCACTTTGAGGATAGGCATGCCAGACAAAGGGAATACCGCTTAAACAGGCTCTGCTCATAGATTCTTCCCCCCGGATAAAAAGAACAGAACAGGTTTTCATAAGTTCATCCCATCGAGACAAATCCAAATAGGGAAGTTCTTCAATTTCCAGTTGAGACCTGTCCCCAATTTTTGTAATTCCATCAATAAAACTGTTTTTTCCCCTTCCCTGAGCAATCAGCAACCGTTTATTCAGATTTTTCTGGATAAGTGCCTTATTTATTCCTTCTATAACTCCAGTCCAATCCTTTTCATAAGTAAAAAAGAAAACGGGACCTGTCCCCATTCGTTCCACAGGCTCTTCCCAGGTTTTATCAATCAAAAGCCCGCCAGTTTTTTCTGTAAAGCCTGGCATAAAATTAATTTTCTGAACTTTGGCACTTCTGGTAAGGGATTGCAACAAATGAAAATCCTGGGCATAGTCTTCTGCAGTAAGATAATCAATCATTATAATATTTACAGTTTTTTCAAGACCTTCATCAAAAAGAATTTTTTCCATCCATTCTGGTCGTCCGCATTGAAAACACTCAAGAATAATCTGAAGTTTTTCCCATTTTCCAAAAAAAACTTCATGACAAAATGCTTCTGCTTTCCAGTTGTAAATTTCGATCCCTTCTACAACCTGAAAATCTTTGTCTATATCAACCTGATGATTTATTTTATTAAAGGATACAAGGTCATCAACAATAAGATTTAATTTTGCATTGTTTGCCCAGGAGAATAAAGGAAGTTTTTCCTTAATCTGATTAATCATTCTCCAGCAAACCCCAATGTCTCCAAAATTATCTACAACCTTGCATAAAACTGTAATTTCCATTTAATCCCCATAAAAAAAAGGCAGCGCACTTGCGCCGCCTTGTAAAATTATTTAACCTTACTGTAAAGATCACTAATTTCTTCACGCCAGGAATTTTTCTGATCTCGTTCTTCCCATTCGATAATCTTTTTAATTGTAAAATGCTTTTGATCTCTTGGATTTTCATAATAAAGAACACCAAAGCGTCCCTGACCAATATAAGCAATTTTTTCATTAGGGTTCAAAGTTTCATTTTTTGAAACTTCATTAATAGCACAATCAAAGTGAATTGGAGCTTCTGAATTTCTATCTCTCAAAGCACTTGCAACATCAGTGATTGGCTGATTACACTTTGGACAAATAATCTGTCGATTTTTAAGTTCCTGAATAGCCTTCTGATTTTCACGAATTTCATTTTCGTTTTCGTAATTCTTCTGATTAAAATGGAAGGTTTTCTGTTTATTATTTTCAAAAGATCGGTTTTCTGACTTATTGTCATTTTTCTGATTCTTCCAATTAGAAAACTTTCTGTTTCGACGATTTTTATCCATAGTAAAATCCCTTGTTAAAGACTATCCCGCATTTTTAATTCATCAGGATTTTCCATCAGTTTACTGCTTATAACCTGAGCAATCCTTTGAATCGCACTTTCAAGATATTCCTCATTGTGTATTTTTTTTCGTAATTCTAAAATACGAGGTGACAACGAAACATCATCAGTTCTTTCCAAAACCATTGTTGTTGTCGAAGATGTAGCACCAGAAACCATATAATCTCCAAATGTTATTCTGTAAAAGCATTTTCTATATGGTACACCGGAGGAAGTCCCGGCATATCAAGAACAATCACATCATAACGAATATAACTGCTATTATATTCTCGATGTTTTATTAGAAAACATTTAGAAGTTTTTACAATTCTTTGCAATTTCTGTTGATTTAATTCCCTTTGAAGCATATCTCTAGTCCCATTTGGAATAGTTTTAACCTCTACAAAGACTATTAAATCATCTTTATTTACTATTATATCAATTTCTCCGGTTCTTGTCCGCCAATTTCTTTCTAAAACCTTAAAACCTTTTTCCTTTAGAAACTGACAGGCTCTATCTTCTCCCTTATTTCCTGTAATTTTTTTATTCATTATCTTAAAGATAATCAATTTTCTTTAGATTTCAAAATAAAACTGAAGATTTGTGCAAGTACTTCCCAGGTTTCTTCAGGAACTGCAGAGCCAACATCAAGAGCTGTAAGAAAATCAACCAATTCAAGATTTCCTTCAATATGAATATTATTCTTTTCTGCTTCTTCCAGGATTTTTTCTGCCAGATATCCCTGCCCCTTTGCAGTTATAAATGGGGCATAAGCACCTTCGGGATATTTAAGGGCAACTGCTTTTTTTTCTTTTTCCATTTATATATCCCCTTGTGCAAAAGCAATTTCTTCCATACCACCTGCAAAACCTGTAAGCTTTTCTCGAGAAACCCATTCAATCTGAATATTCTGATTGCTTCCAAATTCAGATGAAAGTTTATTTTTTAATTCTTCTATATTTTTTTGAGACCCGTCCCCGTGCTCTACATTGAATAAAATTTTAGACCTGTCCCCATTTTTTTCAACACAAAATAAATATTCCCGATTTTCATACTTGCAATCAAGAAGAATCTTTTTCATTCTTTTGCTTTGATCTAAAAGCAGCTTAATATTTCCATTTCCTTTTATTTCTTCAGAACTGTAATCCATAATCTCAAAAGGAAGAAAAATCCAGCTGCCGTTTCCAGACCTGTCCCCCTTCCAGCCCAAATGATTCATTATTGTAAGAACCCCAACTTTTTGGTTGGAATAATCTGTAGAAATAACATTTTGAATAAAAGCCGAAACTAAATTTTTATAAGAAATGAGACCTGTCCCCAAACTTTTATCTTCATTCCTTTTTTTTTCGTTTTCTGTAAAGCTGTCACTCAACAAAGCAAGAATATCTTCTTCTGAATAATCAATGCCTTTCTGCTTTAATAAAACCATTAATTCAGCCGCTTTCTTTTCTTTTCCCTTAAACTTCAGTGAATCCTTATAGATTTTTTTCATCAGTTCTGGACTAAGTTTCATTCCCAGCTGTTTCATCTGCTGAAAAATTGAAAGGGAAAGTTTATCATTTGCCATTCCTAAAGAAGAAAGCAATCCTGCCAGCTGGGAGTTTTCTACAGGAGAAAAAAGATTTTCCATAGTTTCTTCTACAATTAAAGTTTCAACCTTAAGAATTTCAGCTTTAATCAGCGGGGTCAGTTGAATTGAACCATTTTTTGAAGCTACAACCGCCTTAAAAACAGCTCCAGTCTCCAGTCCCGAATTTGCAGATACCTGAACTTTTACACCAGAAATCATAGCTTCATATTTATTGTTTCCTGAATCAGAAAGAATTTTTACGGAGACCTGTCCCCCTTCTTTTAAAAGACGGACATTTTGATTTTGAGAACCTATATTTTCTGACTGATTTATCTGATGTATATTCACTATAAAAAATTGTATAAAAAAAAAGGAGTTTACAAAAGATGCAAACTCCTTTTTCAAGTATTAATTAGTAAACTAAATTAAACTTATTTGTTTTCTTCTGTTGCAGCAGCTTCAGCAGCTTTTGCAGCAGCAGCTTCAGCAGCACGAGCGTTACGAGCAGCGATTTCTGCAGCAATTTTTCCACCAACCAAAGTCTTAACTTTAGCATCCTTACCGATCTTGTCGCGTAAGTAATAGAGTTTAGCGCGGCGTACTTTACCAGGGCGAACAATTTCTACCTTCTGGATACGAGGGCTGTTATAAGGGAATACGCGTTCAACACCTACACCGTAAGAAATCTTTCTTACTGTAAATGTTTTACGAGCACCTTCGTTCTTTTTACAAAGTACGATACCTTCGTAAATCTGTACACGTTCTGTTTTACCTTCAATAATTTTGAAGTAAACTTTTACTGTATCACCAACATTGAAATCCTGAGCACCAGGTCTTTTCTGTGTTTCTTCAATTGTTTTAATAAGATCCATACTGATCTCCTTTTAATTGTCTGTTGTTTTTTTAGCCCGTCGCTTTTTTTTAGGCTGACGTTTTTCAAAAAACATTTCGGTTATTTCCTCAATCATCTTTTCAGCTTCGTCAGAAAGTTGTCCTTTACTTCTCGCTTCCATAATTAAATCTGGACGATTTGCAAGGGTTTTCATCAACCGCTTCTTAAGCCGCCACTTTCGGATTTCTTCATGATTTCCAGATAACAATACATCAGGAACTTTCATGCCCTTGTACTCAACAGGTCTTGTGTACTGTGGGTATTCCAAAAGCCCGTCACAATAACTTTCTTCTTCTAATGATTCATGTGAAATTACACCATCAACAAGACGGTAAACAGTATCAATAACTACTGTTGCAGCAACTTCTCCACTAGACATTACATAATCTCCAATAGAAATTTCCATGTCTACGTAAGAATCAATAATTCTCTGGTCAATACCTTCGTATCTCCCACAGATAAAAACAAGTTCATCTTTGTGACTTAATTCTTGAGCTAAATTCTGTGTCAATTTTTTACCGCTAGGAGTAACATAAATAACATGCTTTCTCTTTGCATTAACACTGTCTAAAGCTCTTCCTAAAGGTTCCGCCATCATTAATTGACCAGCGCCACCTCCATACGTTCCGTCATCACAGGTATGGTGTTTATCAGTAGCAAAATCTCTGATGTTCACCAGATCGTAAGCAATAATTTCCTTTTCAACTGCTTTGGCCATGATTGAGTTTTCAAAGAAAGCCTTCACAATATCAGGAAATAAGGTCAGCACAGTAAATTTCATGGAATTACTCCAGAATCCAGAGGTGCATCAATTGTACCGTACCGTTCTTAATATCCACTTTACCAATGAACTGATCTCTAAAAGGAATCATTACCTTTCTGAGTTTTCCTTCCTTAGTAAAACGAATGTCATCACTAATACAAGTGCAACTCTCGGAGAGAGAAACTTCTAACAAGTAACCTGCTCCGCCTTCCAATACGTCTGTGATTTTCCCAACTACATTATCAGTTGGTGCATCCAACGTTGCCGGTTCGTCTTTCTTCTGTGTATTTTCATACACTAAAGAACAATTTCGTAAATCCTCAATATACCATTCGTCTTTTTTCAAAGGCTTACAGTATTTTCTAGGAACCAGAATTTCCCATCGGTTGTACTTCTGTACTTCTTCGGAAGAATCAATTCCCTTAAACTTAACATAAGCAGTATTAGCTCCAACCGAAACCGATTCAACCTTTGTTTCTTTTGAATTACTACCCTGTCGTAAAGTAACTTCTTTTAATTTAAGCAGATGCTCATATTCACCAGAAGCACTTTCTACCTTACATTCACCCGCATAGCCATGAGAGCCACGAATGAATCCAACTACAAGTTGTTCTTTTTCCATCAGCCTATCCTAGTACTAGTCTAAGATGTCAAGACTGTATCTTTTACCGTCTTTTACTGCGGAAGCGCTTAAAACAGTACGCATAGCTTTAGCAATACGACCATATTTGCCGATTACTTTGCCGATGTCGTTATCTGCAACTTTAAGCTGAAGAACCATGCCCTTCTCGCCTTCAGTTTCATTTACAGTAACAGCTGACGGATCATCGACCAATGATTTTGCGATGTATTCAATCAGGTCTTTTTCCATTTTCTGCTCCTGTAAACTATTTAGACTGTTTAGCGGCCTGAACATTCATCAATTTCTTAACGATGTCAGTAGGCTGTGCACCAACACTCATCCAGTACTTAGCGCGATCGAGATCGATAGATACCTGATTTGCTTCTGCAGCGATTGGCTGGTAAACACCGATTTCTTCGATACATCTTCCGTCACGTGGCTTGCGTTCATCCTGTACAACTACACGATAGCAAGGACGTTTCTGAGTACCAAATCTCTTAAGTCTGATTTTGACCATTTATTCCTCCATAGAACTTTTTCAAGTCCTAAAATTAACTAATTTGAATACAATAATTCCAATTGTGGATATTGAATTTTAATAATATAGGAAAGTAATGTTTTATTCAAGATATCAAAAGCCTATTTATTGAATCTTGAGAGGAAAGCCTGCATTCTTTCTGTTTTTGGATTATTAATCAACTCAACAGGATCTCCTTCTTCAACTATTACACCACCATCCATAAAAATAATTTTAGTAGAAATATCTCTGGCAAAAGCCATTTCGTGAGTAACAACAACCATTGTCATCTTTTCTTCTGCCAGTTCTTTAATTACAGCTAAAATTTCTCCAGTAAGTTCTGGGTCCAGTGCTGAAGTTGGTTCATCAAAAAGAAGAACTTCTGGTTTTAATGCTAATGCTCTGGCAATTGAAACTCGCTGCTGCTGACCACCACTTAATTCACAAGGATAGTTATTTGCTTTAGCTTCAAGTCCCATCCTCTTTAATAAATCCATTGCGACTGCTTCTGCTTCTGCCTTAGATTTTTTAAGAACCTGAATCTGAGGTTTTACGACATTTTCCAAAACTGAATAATGAGGAAAAAGATTGAAATTCTGGAAAACAAGTCCACTTTTCAAAGTGATTTCATGACGCTTCTGTTTGTCCGAATATACTCCATCTTTAATAAGACTTTCGCCACAAATAGAAACCGAACCATTTGTAATAGTTTCCAGTTGAGAAACACATCTTAAAATGGTAGATTTTCCAGAACCAGAAGGACCAATAATACTTAAAACTTCTCCTTTATGAACAGTAAAAGAAATATCTTTGATGATTTCCAAATCACCAAAATTCTTTACAAGATTTTCAACTTTAATGATTTCGTTTGTTTTACTCATTTACTTTCCCCACCTTAGTTATAATATGAAAGTCTCTTTTCAAGTTTTGCAAATACCAGAGAAACAACCCAGTTCATTACAAAATAGAAAACACCCGCAATAATAAAAGGAGTGAAAGAAACATTAGCGTTGGCGGCATCTTTTGTAACACGCATTAATTCAGAAATACTGATAATAGTTACAAGAGAAGTATCTTTTACAAGAGTAATAACTTCATTTCCCATAGCAGGAATAATTCGTTTGATTACCTGAGGAAGAATAATCTTAAAAAATGTCTGATTATGTGTATAGCCTAAAACCTGGGCAGCTTCGTACTGACCTTTAGGAATAGATTCAATTCCACCACGGTAGATTTCAGCAAAATAGCAGGCATAGTTAATTGAATATGCAACTACAGCAGCCACAAACGAAGGCCATCTGATAATTACATGAAGCCATTTTGCAATAAATAAAGGACCAAAATATACAATCAATAACTGAAGCATTAATGGTGTACCGCGAATAAGCAAAAGGAAGAAATTTGTAATTCCTGAAAGCAGCTTATTTTTAGACATACGGCCTTTTGCAATAAAGAATGCAAGAGGAATAGCGAAAATCAAAGTAAGAAAGAAAATACTTAAAGTGATTCCAGAGCCCCGAAACATATCATCAAGCATTGTAAAAAACTTGATTGTTTTAGGAGATTCAACGCCAAAAATTTTTGTTAATAACTGTACCAATTTTACTTCCTAAAAAAAAGCTGCCAAAAAGACTTTTCTCTTCAGCAGCTTTGATAATAATTAAATTATTTTTCAATTACAGAAATATTGCTTCCGAACCATTTTGTTGTGATTTCAGCAACAGTTCCATCGTCAACCATTTCGTTCAATGTTGTCCAAACAGTATCACGAAGAGCAGCACCTGCAGCATCTTTTCTGAAACCAATTCCATATGCTTCTTTTGCAAGAGATTCTGGAATTACAGTCAAATCAAGATTACCAACAGTAATTTCATATTCAGCAACAACACTGTCCATTACAATAGCATCAACACCACCAACAGAAAGGTCTGTCAAAGCAGTAAGATAATCATCATATTTAACAACTTTCTTTACAGAAGCTGCAAATTCTGCATTATCAGCAATAGCTTCTTCACCACTTGAACCAGCCTGTGTACCAATAACTTTACCAGCAGCATCAGCAAGAGAATTGATTGTACCATCTTTTCTTACAACCAAAACCTGGTCATTGTCCAAATATGCTTTTGTGAAAGACATAGCAGCAATGCGTTCATCAGTCATTGTGAAACCATTCCAGATACAGTCGATTGTACCAGTAGAAAGTTCAATTTCTTTTGAATCCCAGTCAATTGGTTTTGCTACGAATTCTTTTCCCAATCTTTTACACACTTCTTTTGCAAGATCAATATCATATCCTACAATTTCGCCACCAGCTTCTGTATAACCCATTGGTGGGAAAGAAGCATCCAAACCTAAAATAAATTTGTTAGATGATGATTTTTTGCATCCACCTAACGAAAACAAAGCAGCTGCAGCTAAAACAGCTAAAACAATCTTTTTCATATTTCCTCCAATAAAAAAGCCACATTAATAATATTATTTAGTCTGAGAAACAAATTTCTTAAGTTCAGAAATCTGTTCACGAACTCTAGATTCAGCAGGACCACCAATTGTTGTTCTTGCTTCAACACAAGCCTGAGGTGTAATCAAAGAATAAATATCTTCATCAATTAATGGAGAACATTCTTTCATTACTTCAATTGGAAGCTGTTCAAGTTCACAGTTTCTATCAATGGCAAATTTTACAGCCTTTGCAGAAACTCCATGAGCAGTTCTAAATGGCATTCCTTTTCTAACAAGATAATCTGCAATATCAGTTGCATTTAAGTAGCCACCATTACATGCTTCTGCCATATTTTTTGTATTCCATTTAGCAGTTGCAATCATCTGAGTAAATACTTTAAGGCAGGAAAGAACAGTATCACAGGCATCAAACAAAGGTTCCTTATCTTCCTGCATATCTCTATCATAAGCCAAAGGAAGAGCTTTCATCATTGTCATCAATGCAAAAAGACTTCCATATACTTTACCGGTTCTACCACGAATCAATTCTGCAAAGTCAGGATTCTTCTTCTGAGGCATAATAGAACTACCAGTAGACCATTTTTCACTTAAATCAATAAAAGCAAATTCAGTAGTAGACCAGAGAACAATTTCTTCGCAGAAACGAGAAAGGTGCATCTGAATCATAGAAAGATCAGAAGCAATTTCAATACAATAATCTCTATCAGAAACTGTATCCAAAGAATTTGGAGTAACTCCTGCAAATCCAAGCAATTCAGCTTCGTATTTTCTGTCCAAAGGAAGACCACTACCAGCAAGAGCACCGCTTCCAATTGGTGAAATATCAATTCGTTTTAATGCATCTTCCAGTCTCTGCCAGTCTCTTGTAAGCATCCATGACCAGGCACAAACATGATGAGCCAAAGTTACAGGCTGAGCATGCTGCATATGAGTAAAGCCTGGCATTAAAGTTTTTGTATTTTTTTCTGCAATTATAGTAAGTGCATCAATAAGTGTCAAAATTGTATTCTGTAATTCTGGTACAAATCTTTTAAGATAAAGTCTTTCGTCCAAAGCAATCTGATCATTACGGCTTCGACCTGTATGAACTTTTTTACCAGCTTCGCCTACTCTATCAGTAAGAGTTGCTTCAATAAAAGAATGAATATCTTCTGCAGAATAATCAATTGCAAGATTTCCTGATTCTAAATCTTTCTGAATTGATTCAAGGCCACCAACAATACTGTCAGCCTCTTCTTTAGAAATAAGTCCTGCTTTAGCCAGCATTTTAGCATGAGCAATACTTCCTTTAATGTCATCAAAAGCCATTCTTTCATCAACATAAATTGATGTTTCAAAATCTACAGCCTGAGCATCAGGACCTTCTTCAAATCTTCCATGCCATAAAGCAGCATGATTATCTTTAGTCATTGTTCCATGAGTATTCATATTTTGATTATATAAAATTTTACCCCTCATTTCAATAAATCATTATCAGGTAGAATTATGAGTTTATTAAATTAATTTATAATTATTGAAAGGAGTTAAAAAAAAGCGACTGAAAAAATCAGTCGCTTTTTTTATATCAGAAAACTCTTACAAATTATCTGTTACAGTCATCGAGGAGAGCCTGGATGATGTTCTTAGATGCTTCGAAAGCTTCCTGTGGAGTCTGCCATCCACCACAAATGTCCCAGATCATGTTTCTTGGAATACCAGGAATCAATGTATCGAAACGTGGGTTTGGATTATCCATCATCATCTGGAGAGTTTCATCTACAGCGCGTTCATCACGGAATCCAGCATAGTAACCATCTTTCCATGAATCTTCTCCATCATATCCAGGAACTGGATCTGACCAGAGGTCAACTGCTTTCATGATTTTGTTAGCTCTGTCTGCATCGTAGCAGCTTGGGAGTACAACCATGTTAGAGTCGTGGATTGTTCTATATACTTTGTCTCCTGAAGGTCCGAGTGGGAAACATACGAATCCCCAGTCATCTTTCATTGTTGAAAGACGACCATTTGGCTGACAGTTGTATTCCTGGTCTGCCAAGAATGCTGTTTCACCATTCATGAATGCTGTATAGAAGTAGTCCCAGTTTTCATCTTCTTTCTGTGGTCTCTGGTGTTCTTTGAACATTTTAGCGATCCATTCCCAAGCTTCCATAGCTTTTTCTGAACCAGCGTCATAGTAGTATTTACCGTTTTCATCACGACCTACAATCTGAGCACCGTTTGAATCGAGAGCTGAGTAAGAGAATTCTGTGTTGAATGAAGACATTGCATACTGATCGATGATACCATCGTTGTCTGTATCTTTTGTGATTTTTTTACACATTTCTTCGAATGTTTCCCATGTCCAGTTTCCAGATTTCTGGAGATCATATGGAGCATCAGGATCGATACCGTTTTCTTCGAGGATTCTCTTGTTGAAGATCAAACCATTTTTTGGTTCTGGTTTACCAATGTTGAAACAATAGAATGAATCACCAATCTTAAGTCTGTTGATTGCACCCTGTTCCCATTTTTCAGCTTTCCAGTTTACATTTTTGATTGTAGAGAGATCATAGAAAAGATCTGCATTTACACCAACGATTGCTGAACGACCATCAACTGTGAATACATAGTTTTCGTCTCCACCTGTAATACAGAAGTTAGAAACGAACTGTGGGTTTGAACCCCAACCAGCTACAGCCATCTGTGTTACTTTTACATTGTATGTATCCATAACCCACTGACGGAATGCTCTTTCATCTTCCTGCTGTTTTGAAGCAGCTGGAGCTTCAGGATCTGACCACCAGTCACCATAAATAACTTCCATACCTTCGAAGTCATAAACTTTCTTTGTTGCTGGGTCTTTCTGAGCCTTTAATTTAGACAAGCTTTTTGCTGATGATCCACCAGCTGAAGCTTCTTTTTTGCTACATCCAACTGCAGTAATCATTAATACAGCAGCTACTGCCAGCATAACACTTGCAATTTTTTTCATACAAAATGCTCCTTTTTTTATTTTGCAAATTTTTTTTTGCGTTTTTATATTATAGCATGTTTCTATATGATTTCAACTTTTTTATACAAAATTCAGTAAAAAATAGTGAATTTTACCTATATTTTTAAGTAAAAAAAAGCCAGTCTGAGTTATCAAACTGGCTTTTTTAAGTAAATTAGCTTTTTACAGGTATTAATTACATCTTAACACCAGTACTTGCAAGAGATTCAACAAAGAGTCTCTGACAGAACAAGTAAAGAATAATCAAAGGAATTACTACAAGTAATACACCTGTTGAAAGGATGGCATTTGAGTAACCTACAGGAGCTACTGTACTACCACCGTACAATTTAGAAAGGTATGTACCAAATCGTTCTACAATACCAGAAATCTGTGTAGAAAGAACTTTAATCTTTCCTAAGAACAATTCTGTGTAAAAACTATCTGTCCACTGCCATACAAATGAGAACAAGAAACAAGATGTCAAAATTGGTTTTGCACCTGGAATCATAATTCTAAAGAATGTTTTGAATGGACCACAACCATCTACATATGCAGCTTCTTCCAATTCAAATGGGAACCCAAGGAAGAACTGTCTAATCATAAAGATATAAAGACCATTCTTAAGCCCCATACATCCGAAACACATAAGCAGATATGGAATCATGGAACCACGAAGGTTCAATGTTGTTCCAAAGAATTTAAAGTATCGGAAGTGCAAGAACAAAGAAGTTGAAATTGTCTGAGGAGGAATAACGATGATCAAAAGTACACAGAAGAACCAGAATCTCTTCAATGGGAACTGGAATCTTGAGAAACCATAACCAACTAAACTACATACAAAAACTTCAATAACAGATACGAGACAAGAAACCCAGATTGTATTAACTAATGAATGTGAATAGTCAATCAAACTTGCGGCAATCTTCCAGTTACTTACAGAGAAGTGTTTTGGAACTACAATAATAGTTGTATCGTAAAGATCTTTTTCAGCCATAAAACTGAATGAAAGTTTATTCAAGATTGGCTGCAAAATCATAAAACACATACCAAAAAGCAAGATTGCACGGAAAATTGAGAGTGCATACTTTTTAGTTGTTTCTTTAAGAAGAATACCACCAGAAGCTTCGTTACGCTCCCAGAAAGATCTTTTATCAAGAGCCTTAGCAGCAGCTTTTGCTTTTGCGTGACTTGTTTTCTTTTCTTTAGTCATAATTATATACCACCTTTGAAATAATAAGTGATGTCAAACCGATAAGAAGCATACAAACAATGAAGTAAATCCAAGCCATAGCAGAACTGAATCCGTAGTTAAGCTGAATTACCATCTGATCATTAATCTTCTGCATAATCTGGTTATCTGTCTTCATAAAGAAGTCTACGATTGTATAAATCCAACATACCAAAAGCAAAGGACTTACCATTGGAACAGTAATCTTCCAGAGGCTTTCCCATGATGTACAACCTTCCATATCGGCAGCTTCGTACATACTTGGTGAAATATTCTGTAAACCAGAAAGGAAGATAATAATCTGAATACCAGAAGCCATTGCAACTTCATAAATAGAATCGATAATTTCGAAAAGGATTTTGAATACTTTTCCACTGATTCCGTTTACACCACCAGTATTAGAAACAAGAATATCTTCAAGAACTACTGTAATTGAGTTTGTATTTCCTGCTTCTTCAATAGTAGCTTTCAACTGCTGCATGAGGGCATTGTTATATTCCAAACCTACAAGTACACCTGATGAAAGAATAACTGCAAGGAAGAATACAGATCTTGCTGCTGCACGACCCTTGAATTTCTGGTTCAAGAGAAGAGCAACGAAGAAACTGAATACGATTGTTGCAATTGAACGATAAAGCATTGTTGTAACCGATGTAGTAAGCATACGGTTGAATTCAGGGTCAATTGTAAGAGCACGAATATAGTTTCCAAATTTATTCCAGTTCAACTGGAATCCCTGGTTAGAGATTACAACTTCAGACAATGACATTCTGAATGACTGGTACAAAGGCTGAATCATAAAGAAGATAAAGCCCAGGATAAATGGAATAATAAAAATATATCCATAAAGTGCACGACGGCTTGTTAATCCGATTGGCTTTTTATGTCTAATTTTTCTAACTTTTGTTACAGGTTTATCTGATTTAGACATTATTTTACCTCCTGTAAAACTTTATACTGACGAGCAGGAATTACATTTCCATTTTCAGTTACATAATCAAGGTAACCATAGTTTACATAAACTGCATAACCATTGTCATAAGAAGTAACTGTTACATCGTCTGTAAGATATTCATGATCAGCAATTGCTGCGTTACGAACTTTACCAATTTCTGCATTATATCTTTCGTATGTGCTCTTAATTCTGTCTTTCCAAGAATCATAGCAAGCAGCATAATATTCAGAATAACTTGTTTCCTGAAGAGTTCTTTCAGATTCGTTCATTACAACATAATACAAAGCAGCACCAGATTCTGCATCTTCAAGGATAATCTGATCATTTTCATAACCCAAGTTGATTGGAGATCCTGTGTAGTCTTTATAACCGTGTAAAGCAATCTGGTAGAAAGGAACATCTCTATCAAGAATAGCATATTTATTTCCATGGAATACCATGTTTGTAATTACATCAGCTTCTTTTACTGCATAAGCATTTCCGGCATTAATCATTACTGATTTTCCAGAAGCTTTTACTTCAGCAAGTTTTTCAACCTGACCTTTAGCTGCAGTTGCACGAGATACAGTTCTATGAGAGTTATAGTCAGCAGACAATTCTGAACCAATATCACGATAAGAAAGACCTGCAAGATTATATTTAGAACCTGTCTTTAAGAATTTTTCACATCCTTTAAGAATATTTGCTGGCTTCAACAAATAATAAGGTTCTGTTTCTTCAAGTTTACCATACCAAACTGGTGAATACTGATAAAGTTTACAGATTTCAGAACTTGCAAAACGAGCAGGATCTGCATATCTGTTGAATGAAGGCCAAGAAGTCTGATTTGCATAGTTTGTTACTGCATCAAGATAAAGTTCTGCAGAAGAATCAGAAACTTTATTCATCATTTTCTTAAAGCCAGATTTTCCACCCAACTTACCGATAAACTTAATTTTCTTAAGCATCTTCTGACGAATACCACCATTGATAAATCCAGAAAGTTTAATCTTTGAATTTTTAATTCCCATACCATCAATATCATTAATGATATCTGCAGCCTGATCGTAAGTTGTAAGTTTGTAAGGCATAACTTTTGGCATACCTGCAACCTGCTGAACTTTATCAACAGCACCTACAATTTCTACAATCAAAGGAACTTCTGTTTCATTAAGTTTCTTTTCATTTTTAAAGAGATATTCTCTATAAGCTTTTGCCATGTCAACATAAGAATCAGAATTTACAAACTTATAAGTCTGAACAATCTGTTCTCCAGCTGGCAATGTTGTTTCGTAAGAGAACTGAGCTGAAGTATTTCTTGAAGAAACTTCGAACTGTTCAGAGTGAAGCATTTTATATTCAGCTCTTACATAGTTGAAGCTTGCAAGTTTTCCTGCAATTTCTGCAGTTACACCAGCATATTCAGAAGCTTCATTCATGATACAGATAAAGCTTGAATCATCGTTTGTATAAGACATACCAAATACTGGCATTGCAGCTTTTGTTTCTTTAATTACAGCTTTACGGTCAGATGCATAGTCCCATCCATAAAGGTCAGCATAGTAACCATTCTGCTTTGTTTTTTCGTTATTAAAGTTAATTAAGCTACCGCCACCTTCTGGTACAAGAATAAATCCTTCATCTGAAGTACCTGCACTACCAAAGTATGGAAGAACAACTACACCAGTGATTGGATAAGCCTGTTTGTAAGAAATCTTATCAAAAGGAACTGTAACTACAAAAGAGTCTTTATCAAGTTTGTATGTAACCGAAAGATTGAACTGTGGAATATCTTTAATATTTGATTCTTTGTAGATAGACTTATGACGATTGTAGTCATCATATGTATATCCAACTTTTTCAAATAATGTTTCAGCTTTTTCTTTCTGGAATACCTTTAAGTTTTCAAATACGAGATACAAATCTTCTGACTTGAAATCTTCATACTTAGCAAGCATTTCAGCTCTCTTATCTGAAGCCATATCATCGTAAACATATTTATGATAGAAAGAAGTAATACGGTTAGCATCTGATTTACCCATTTTGCCAAGCCATTCTTCCATGTGATCATTGTAAATAGCGAGAGGGAATTTGTATTCGCGTTCCATCTGACCAATTGTGTAATCTACTGTAATTTCGTTACCTTTCTTTGATACATCATAGAAAGAACGCTTTACAGAGTTAGAATAAACATCATAAATATCATTTACACCGTTTTCTGTAGAATATTTTACAAAGAATGGTGAACGCATGTTGTTCTTTTCTTTAGGAAGAGCAATTGGATCATTTTCTGCTTCTGGAGTATTAGAATACCAAACCTTACCTGTCTTTTTCTGTGTTACAGTAAATGCAGTTGTAGCAGGATCTAATACAAACAACAAATCATCATTTTCGAGAGTATATGATTCAGGCTGTTTTTCAGCAGCATATTCATAGAATTCGAAATCTCTTTCTTTAACATTTTTTCCTACATTAATAAGTCTGAATACGATATATGTAACAAAACCTGCAAATGCAAGGAAAATACCAAGCCAAATATAAAAACCTACAGTAGGCTTATGGAATTCAAATGTCTTTGTTTTCATTGGTTTTGGACGACCAATGTAACCTTCTGGCATCTGTTTCTTTGCCTTTTTTACTTTAGGTGCTTTTTCGACCTTAGCGATCTTTTCTTTCTTTTCTTTACTCATCTGTCATCACCTATCAGTTTAATCTGAACATAATTTCTCGTGCCAGAGAAACAAAGTATGCAATACCCTGTGAAATCATACTGAAGAACAAAAGCATGATGAATACAAATACAAGCATACCAAAGATGGTAATAATTGTAAAAAGCAATGTCTTACCAAATCCGTATGCATGAATCATCATCATAGCCATGAAAATCAAGATTCCAACCCACATAATAGAAATATTATTAAATACCACATAGAAAGTTCCTTCATCACCTGTAATAAACTGGCTCATGATAATGAGAGGAATCTGAATAAGTGGATATGGAGTTAATGCATAAGCAGTACCCATATAAATATCTCCAAGGTGACCTTTACCATCAAATAAAGTTGTTACACCCCAGTTACAAATACAGAAAATTGCAAGTGGAAGAAGAATAGTAGCCATTTCCTTAAAAATGTTTACCTTTTCCCAGTTTACATTGTTAAAAAGGAAACTTGTAAACTGCAATTTCCATACATGTGTAAGCAAAGTCAAAATTACAATAAAGTTTGCTGCTGCATATGAACCGCGTTTTGCATGAATCAAATCCCAGTTACCATCTGCAGGATGAACAATTACATACAAAGAGTATTTCAAAGTCTGCAGAAAATGAACATATGTTTCTTTCTCAATAAGCTTCTTAAGTTTTTTTGTTACATAACTCATAATGATTTAAGCTCCCGTACGAATGCCATAATTTTCTTAACGACAAATGGAACAATAATAATAACTAAGAGTACAGCAACTACCCAACCAATATTATTTTCGATCCATTCCTTTCTGTAATACATGAATGCTTTAGAGTAATTGCGTTTTGAACGCTTTAACTTAAAGTAATCCATTGATTCCTTATATTTTTCCTGACGCAAAGCAGATTTACCAAGACCAATGTAAGCAAGGTCATAATTACCATTCTGCTTTAATACTTCTTCCCAGGCAGCAGCAGAACCATCGTAGTCACCTACTGCATAAAGTTCTGTAGCAGTATAAATTAAGTCACCATAAGTAGTTGGTGTAAAAATTGTAAGAGAAGCATTCTGTGAATCAAGAACGAACAAGTCTTTTCCAATGTGTTCAATAGCAGCTGGTGCACGGAAGAAACCATCAATGTTTCCCTTTCCACCAAAAGCATAAAGCAGGTATCCCTGGTTATTGTATCCAAAGATACGACCACGAGATTCATCTACTGCAATATAAACTTCATCTTCAAGAACTGTAATATCTGTAAAGTGTGCAGGTTCCTTAATACCAGCAGCATTACCCCACTGTAAGTCACCAATAGGTAAATCAGTACCATTCTTTACAAGAATATCACCACCAAGAGCGTTCAAACGGCGAATAGGTTTTGCTTTATCAGAACGCAAATCCCACTGGTTGAATGTCTTTGTTACAGCATAAACGAAGCCTTCCTGATCGATATAAGCATTTGAATATTCTGTAGGAACAAAGAGTTCCATCTGTTCACGCTGTTTACGAGTAGAAAGCTTTTTCCAGATGTAATCGCTCCAGTTGTATGTTACTTCACTGGCACCATAGAAACCTGTGAAAGTACCATCGCTTTCATATTTAATAAAACCTTTGTTTACGTTCTTTGCGAGAACATAAGCACGACCTTTTTCATCAGTTACAACCTTCTGTGGTAAGAAAGTTTTACCCTTTTCATAAGTTGGATCGTCTGGTTCAACAAAAGTTACTACAAGGTTCAAATCTTCATCCAATTTAACAATACGACCATTACCTGTATCTGCAATGAACAGTGTATTGTCTTCTTTATTGACAAAGATATCCTGTGGCCCTGCAAAAGTTGTTATAGCTTCAGGATCATCACATTTAAATTCTGTAATAACACGATTCAAAGAAACAGTTTTATTGTCATTGTATGTAAGTTCAATAATTCTGTTGTTGTCTGAATCACAAATGTAAACTGTCTTTCCAACACAGAACAAACCTGCTGGATTAGACATTTTTTTATCAAGTTTCAAATCATCTGCATAAAGAACAGATGAAACTCTATAAACATCAGGAGATTTTTCAATTTCTGCCCAATAGTCATAGATGTAAGTATCACCCTTTGCAAAAAGACCGGCACAAAGTGTGAAAAGACATGTTAATGTAATTAATAATTTTTTCATACTTACCACCGTTAATCCTTAAGACCAGAAGTTGCCATTGTTTCCATAATCTGACTCTGTGAGAAGATGAAGAAGATAATAGGAACAGACATTGTAAATACGATTACAGCGTTACCCTGACCAGTACGAGCAATACCACCAGCCTGAATCTGAGTAAGAGCGTAACTAAGCATTTTCTTTGCTTCTGTATAGATGTATGTTGTCTGTGGGTTATTCCACAAGCCCTGAATAGAGAAAATAGAAATTGTAAGCCAGGCAGGTCTAACATTTGGCATTACAAGTTTCCAGAAGATTGTCCATTCATGGGCACCGTCGATTTTTGCAGCTTCGATAAGAGACATTGGGAAGCTTTCCATGAACTGTTTCATAAGGAAGAGACCCATTGAACTACCGATAGCAGGAAGAATCAAAGCCCAGTAAGTATCAACCATGTGCAAACGACACATGATCAAATAGTTTGGAATACCAGTTACATAACCAGAGAACATCAAGGCAACTACTACGATTCTGAAGAATAAAGCTCCACCAGGGAAACGATATTTAGCAAGAACATAAGCAGCCATAGAAGCAATAATTACATGACCTAAAGTACCAAACAATGTTACAAAGATTGTATTGTATACATATCTTGTAAATGGAACCCAAGACTGGCTCAAAGTAATGAACAAGTCAGAATAGTTATCCAAAGTTGGGTTTCTGGCAATGATATCAGGTGGCATCTTCAAAAGTTCATCAAGAGGTTTCAAAGATGAAGTAATTGCGTAAAACAATGGGAAAACCATAATCATAGAACTAATGAGAAGGAAGATATAAACACCAATATCTCCTCCCAAAGATCTGTTAGGCTTTCGTCTATATTTGTAGTGATGGATTGTAGGTCCTTCAAGATATTTATTTTTTCTAGCCATTTATCTTTACCTCCAATCCTAGTGTCCAACTCTAGCAAGCAGAGACTGAATGATTTTGTTACAAATAATCATTGTAAGGAACAAAACAACCGCAATTGCAGAAGCGTACCCCATTTCGAATCGTTCAAAACCATAGTCGAACAAGTGAGTTACAATTGTTCGGGCACAATAGTCTGTTGAAGGGTAACCGGCAATAGCTCTAGGAACATCACAAACGTTGAATGCAGAAGTAATTGACATTACAGCTCCGAATAACAACATTGGCTTCATGTTAGGAAGTGTAATGAACCACAATTCCTGCCATCGGTTCTGAATACCGTCAATATATCCAGCTTCATACTGAGCTTTATCAATACCTTTAAGACCAGCAACGAATGAAAGGAATCCAGCACCTAATGACTGCCACAAGATTACAGGAATAATAACTTTCATAACATATTTTGGGTCTGTCAAGAAGGTAATTGGAGAAGTAATGAAACCAATTTTAATCAACCATGCATTGAGCCAACCATACTGGTCATCACTGAACAACTGTTTGAAAATCAAATAAGCTGTACCTGCAATAGAAGGTGCATAGAAGAAGAAAACAACCAAAGTACGAATCCATTTTGGAAGTTCGTTGATTAACCAGGCAAAAAGGAATGCCATGATATATCCTACAGGACCAGTAATAACAGCAATAAAGAATGTATTCTTTACAGCTGTCTGGAATACTTCATCCTGAAGGAACAAGTTAATATAGTTTCTTGCACCAATAAATTCTGGTTTTTCAAGAATGTTAAAGTTTGTGAAACTATAATAAATTGAGTTAAGAATTGGCAAAACATTGAATGTTAAAAACAAAACTGCATATGGCAAAAGAAACAGATAACAGAATTTATGAATTTTAGCATTATGAACTGTATCTGATAACTGCAGTTTTTTTCTATCTAAATATTTATTCCATGTATTAGACATCATATACCTCACTACTCTGTTGGAAGATTAAATTCCTGACGCTTACGGAGCAACTCTTCATTGATTTTGCGAGCATAATCAATAAGTGTTTCGCGAGCATCTTCCTTAGAGTTAATTACACGACGAGTACCGTTTACGATATGTCGTGGAGTGTAATAACTACCAGGAACTTCTGGGATACCGATAGATTCATCGAGAGAAGTCAAGAGAACTTCGAGCTGAGAAGAGTTCCATGAAAGCTGAGAAAGAGCTTCAAGGTTAGCAGTTGTATAACGAGCAGAAGCACCTAAAGTAGCTTCCATTTCGCGACCAAATCTAACCTGTGTATCAGCAGATACCCACCATTTCATAAACTTCCATGAGTCCTGAATACGAGATTCATTCTTCATAACTTTTTCCCAAGTCTTAGCATCTACACCAGGAACTTCAGAACTATCGAATTTCTTTCCACCAAATGCACTGTAAACTAATTCTTTAGAGTTAGAAATATCAAGATCCATGATATCCATACCCTTCTTAATCATCATACAGCTTACACCACCACATACTGTTGAGCGGTCAATATATTCATTTCCTTCATCATCAGATTTTTCGTAACCAAGAATATATGTAAAGTCCCACAATCCGCGGATTTCAGGAGCACCAACAGCCAATGTATTGTAAGTTGCATAGTTAGCAACACCAAGTGGCATTTCACCAGTACGGAAACGGTTCATAAAGTCATAGTTTGCTGGCAAACCATAACTGTTATAGAAACTTGTATAAGTCTTGAATGCAGAAATACCTTCTTCGCTATCAAGGAGAGTTTTTGTTCCCTTTTCGTTGTATACCTGACCACCAAGCTGATATACCATTGAGTAATAAGTAGACATATCAGGAGTAAGGAGAGATGGATAAGGAATACCAACATCAAGGTTATTTCCCTGGAGTGTTGGAAGAATATTAATCAAGTCATTCCATGTTTTTGGAACTTCAAGACCAAGCTGTGCAAGAATATCTTTTCTGTAGAACAAAAGGTTGAAAGCTTCTGTTTCAGGAAGAGCATAAACTCCACCATTGTATTTGTATGCTTCGTAAGCAGATGGCTTAAACTGGCTTAATACTTCTTCACAATCAGGGAAGCGCATTAAGTTTACATTGGCATTACGCAAAGCATAGTTTACAGGTTTAGAAGCATCAACTGAAATTACAACATCAGGACCATTTCCAGCAACTACAGCATTAAGCAATGAGTCGATAGAAATAAGTTTTACATTTACATTAATTCCTTCAACTGGTGTGAAAGAATCATCAATCATATTCTTAAGAATCTGGCTCTGGTCACGACCTGTAACGATCCAAACTTCAATAAGATGTTCAGAACCTTCATCGTAAACATTACCAAGACTTGTTGAGTCTACAAAGAATGATGTAGCAAATGAGTAAATTTCATGCCATGCATTTCTAAAGAAACCAGGTTTAACCTTCTTAATCTTTGTATCTGATGACTGAACCAAAATGTAGTCTACATCAAGTTTAGTTTCTGTCAAAGAAAGCATTGAAGATGCAAGAGATGTTGTATTTGCTTTGAATGAAGCAAAAGCCTGTGTAATTTTCTGAGGGTTCTTATAGAACTGTTTCAACTGCAAAGCCAAAGTTTCAGCAGCAGCAATCTTATCTGATTTCTGTCCTGTGATACCAACAAAGCGGTCTACCAGCTGATAAAGAATCATACTTTCTGTATGCATTGCTTCATATTCATTTGGATAAACCTTGTGGATTTCGTAATCACGGAACTGATCAGGATATGTACCTGTAAGAACGAGAATTGTACGGTAAATTGTGTTTAATCTTGAAATACTGTCCTGAAGATCGTTAATTACATTACCAATTTCTCCAAGAGTTGCTTCCATACGAAGCTTGTGATTACCTTTTGTCAAATAGAAATCGTAAGGATTTTTATTTTCATCAGCAAGAGTAACCATTTCCCAGTCAGAACTGTGTTTGAATTCTACTGATTTTAAGCTATCAATAGGAACTACACCGTCAATATAGAATGTACGACAGGCAATGTAACCTCTCTGATAAAGCTGACGAGCTTTTACAGAAATTGTATACCATCCGTCTTCAGGGATTTCAACATCCCATTCAATCCACTGACCTGGAGTTTTCCAAGAATCACCACCAATATAGTTGAACACTGTATGTTTAACATTATAAGGTTCTGTTGTAGCAGAAGAGCGGTCATATTTTGCAAATAAAGAAGGATCTGAACGAGCAGAAGCCGATTCACCAGGAACTTTAATGCTTACTTTTTCTGAAGCACTATCAGTTTTCTTAGGATTCTTTGCAAGATACTGTTCATAAGTATCATAAGTATAAGCTGGAACAAGAGCCAATTTAGAAATAGCCATTGGTTCGTTTGTAGATTCCAAAGTAATTGTGTTTGAACCAGCTTCAAAGTAGAACTGATATGGGTCTACTTCATAACCTAAGTCACTCTTAAAACGAGCTGTCTGATATTCAAAGAATTCAACCTGAGCTGGACGAATACTGTTACCCTGGTTATCAAAAGTAATTTCTCCACCATCTTTCCACAAACGGAAGAATGAAAGAGTATCTGCACCAGAGAATGGAACTTCACCGTTTATATAAACGATTCTTTCCATGTTAACATTTCTTGAAGGAACAGCAATGTATTCCATCTCAATGTTATAGAATCCAGTTTCAGGAACTTCTACAGTCCATGTTACAGAAGAACGATCTTCTGTAAATACAACATCTTTTCCGTGATAGTTCTGTTCAAGTCTAGTACCAGATGAAACAGCTTCATCATAATTAAGTACATCAACATCTACAGCATTCACAGAAACCTTAGCACCAGCATGTTCCTTTTTATAGTCAGAGTAAGTCTTTGTGAGATTAGGAACGATTGATGCCGAAGACATATCAAGGTCCTTGTACTCTGCACTATTATCCTTTACAGGAATCAGGCTGATTAATACGAAAACAACAACGATTGCAGCTACTGCAATAAGCACGTTTCGTAATGTTTTGTTTAAGTGTAATTTTGCCATAATGCATTATTTTACCATATTCCTAGAATAAATACATAGGAAAAATTACTCAAAATTAGGAAAAATAACATATTTTTTATTTTTTTTAACTATTTTTTTTAATCAAAATTCTTTTTTTTACTTAAAAAATGTTCTTTTGCAAATAAATTTTCAATATGCTATAATTCAAGAAAAAGGTGGATTTTATGAATACAATTATCTGGGTTTGCATAGGAATTATTACTATTGCCCTGGTTTTATATATTATTGGCGCAATCAAAAACATTACCCTTCTTCAGTCAATTCCAGAAGTTTTTATATACCCTGCAATTGCAACTATAATCATTTCCCTTCTTGATAACTACATGCCGGATGCTTCACATATTTACAGAATTTCAATTATGGCAGTACTCACAGTTGCTGTTTCCCTGATTTTTGCAATTTTTGAAAAGATTAAAATTTGCAGACAGATTTCACTTGTAATGCTGCTTCTTAATACTATTCTCTGGATTAATCTTTACGGCACAACTTTCTATATCTATTATGTATACAGAACCACAATGGTCATTGCCAGTATCGTTTATGCACTGGTATTCCTCATTGTAATTCTTCACTTAAGACCTTTCAGTAAAGAATTATTGCTTAAATCTGCAATTTTCTATATTCCGGCAGCCTTCCTGAACTTCTGTGGAATTGTAACAATGACCCACAGCAGACGAAGTTATTCCTATGTTCTCGCCGCTGGTGCTATATTTTTAATGCTTTTATTTATATTTGAAACATTCAAAGCAGGAAAAGTTTTGAAAATTAATGAAAGGGTTCAAAGAATTGTAAGAACAATCCTGCTGACAGCAGCTCAAGCCCTTATTACTGCCAGCGGATTGCTTATGATCAGATAAGTATTAATTAGAATAAATCATTCCAGCCGTAGAGATTTCCTCTCTGTAGCTTTCCTGTTTTAATTGCAGAATCAAGATTAGCAAGAGATCTTACAGCACCATCTGCAAAACCTTCGCGGCTTCTTGCAGTATGTGTAAGTTCAATTGTATCTGCTGTTCCATCAAAGAATACCTTGTGAGTTCCAGGAATATTTCCACAACGAGTAGAACTAACATGAAGCTGGTTTGCTTTTGGTCTTTCATGAAAGGCATCAAAAACCATTTCAGTTTTTGTCTTATTTCCAAGCATAACTCTTCTTGCAATTTCCAAAGCTGTTCCTGATGGACTATCAGCTTTCTGATTGTGATGAGCTTCCCAAGTTGCAACATCATATTCGCTATAATCTGCCATAATTTTAGCAGCTTCTTCTACAATTCTGTAGAACATATTTACACCGATAGAAAAGTTTCCGGCAGTCATAATTGTACCGCCAACTTCTTTTGCTAAAGCAGCAATTTCTTCATGTTTATCGTTCCATCCAGTTGTTCCTACAACCAAAGGAAGTCCAAGTGGAAGAAGAGCCTTAATATTTGCAATTACGCTTTTTGGATGAGTGAATTCAATAATTCCTTCTGCTCCGCTGGATTTTACAGCTCTAACAATAGCATCTGTATCACCTTCTGGAACAATAACAGAAGCATCTTTTGCAAAAACATCAATAGTTGCTACAACTTCGTGTCCGAATCTGATGGCACTCTGTTCCAGCATGTGACCCATTTTTCCATAACCAACTAATGCAATCTTCATCTTGCCCACCTTTTTTAGTTGAAGTATGCACCATGAAGAATCTGAACAGTCTTTTCAGCTTCATCTGCATTAACAATCATACTGATATTTACTTTACTTGCACCCTGAGAAATCATCTGAACATTAATTCCTTCATCAGCAAGAGCATCAAAACCTGAAGCAAGGATAGCTGAAGAATGAGATGCATCACAAATAATAGTAACAATAGCCTTTTCTTTTTTTACAGTTACCTGACTTGCCTGTTCCAAATCTGCAATAAGGCCTGTCAAATCTGCTTTAGTATTTACTGTAAGAGAAACAGAAACTTCAGAAGTAGCAATTACATCAATTGAAATATTCCACTTTAAGAAGTTATTGAATACATGAGCAAGGAATCCTGCTGCACCAAGCATTCTTGAAGAAACAATATCAATAAGAGTAATGTTCTTTACAGAAGTAATAGCTCTTACAGGAGGAACTGCCCCGGAATGTTTTTCAACAATAATAGATCCAGGACTTGTAATATTATATGAGTTCTTTACACGAACAGGAGTTCCAGTTTTACGAACAGGCATCATTGAACGAGGATGAAGAACCTGAGCACCAAACATTGCAAGTTCCTGTGCTTCTTCATAAGTTACTTCTGGAACAGGTTTAGCATCTTTACAAACACGAGGATCTGTAGTCAAAATACCATCAACATCCTTCCATGTCTGAACTTCTTCCGCGCGCATTGCAGCACCAATCATAGTTGCTGTCAAATCTGAACCACCGCGACCAAGAGTTGTTATATTTCCTCTTACATCTTTTGCAATAAAACCTGTAACAATAGGAATCTGATTATCTTTTCCGTTCTTATAGTCATTCAAATATTTTGGAATATTGTCCCAAACTTCGTCCAAAAGTTCAGCAGACATAAAATTACTGTCAGATTTAATTCCAATATCCCAGGCATCGTAGAATTTAGCAGGAATTCCTTCTTTTTCAAGATATGCAGCCATCATACGAACAGACATTCTTTCACCAAAACTAACAAGGTAATCTCTTGAACGTTTACTGATTTCTTTAAGCATGGAAATACCAGTCAAAAGCTGTTCCAATTCTTTAAGAAGAGCCTGAATTGTTTCGATATTTACACCAAGTTCTGCAGCAGTGTCTTCATGAAGTTTAGCAACACCTGCAACATCAACAATTCCTTCAACTGCTTTATCAGCTGCTTCCAATAAGTGGTCAGTTGTATCACCCATAGCAGATAATACTACAGCCGGTCGTTTTTCTTTGTAAGCTTTAATAATTGAAGCTACATGTTTAATTCTTTCAGCGTTTGCGACACTTGAGCCGCCAAATTTCATTACGATCATGAGATTTTCCTCACTAAATTATTTTTGGAAATAATTATAGTGATTTGCAAAATCTTTTTAAAGTAGAAAAAATTACTGAACTTTTGTAAAAATTACCTTCTGCTCCGGAATATCCACATTGGACATTTTAAGATTAATACAATCATTAAGCTGAAAATCATCGGTATTGTTCAAGGTTGTCTGCATATCCAATGACGGAATCAGAAACAATGCTTCTTTTCCCTTTATATCAATACAGTAAGCTTCATAACTCAATTCAGGATTCTGCAGCAAATAGACAAGTTTCCAGTGAGTATCACTTAAACGACTTGCTTTACGGGCAGCCAGAGAAGCCGCATCTCCTGCAGAAATTCTCAAAAGCATTTCATCCTTATCGATTAATCGTTCTCCTTTGATAAATGCTCTCAACTGCTGGTGAGCAACTAAATCTCCATAGCGGCGCAAAGGAGAAGTTACCTGGCTATAGAAAGAAAGTCCAACTCCCGCATGTGGAGCAGGTGTAATTCCTACAGATCGTTTACGCATACATTTTACTCTTGCAAACTGCCCTGCCCATCCATCTGGTAATGAATCTGGGAAAGATGGAGCTTCCTGACTTACAAAAGGAAAAGGAATCTGATTTTCAAAAGCAAAGCGGGCAGCCCCTTCTCCTGCTAAAAGCATCATTTCCTGAATCATTGCGTTGGATTCATAGCGGCAGTCTGGTTCAATCGAAACCTTTTTAGTTTCCTTGTCTACATAAATATGAACTTCAGGCATCTGAATAGAAACAGCTCCATTATTTTCTCGTTTAGCCAGATTTTTACGGGCAATTTCAAATAAAGGTTTTAATTCTGGGCTGTCTTTCTGTTCTTCAGCTTCTTTATAAGTCATTCGCTTTACATTTACATGAGTTCTAAAAATCTTACATTCCTGAATCTGAGCCTCATCATCCAGCTTTAATCTGAATGAAAGTGCAGAAGAATACTGTTTAAGACCTAATGCATAATCTTCAAGACAAGATTCACAAAGCATACGGGAAGCACCTTCTGGAATATAAAGGGTTGTACCTCTGTTGCGAGCCGCAATATCAATAGAGGAATCCGGCGCTACCGAGGAAGCTGGATCTGCAATATGAACCCATACATATTCCCCGTCAAAACCTACTGCATCATCAGGGTCAGAAGAATGTTCTCCATCAATGGCATAGGCAAATCCTGGAACTTCAATTCGTTCTTCTTCAGGCATTGCACCAAGAGCATCCTTTGCAGAATCAAAAGAAAAACCAAAACGAGTTGGATAAGGATTTTTTGTATAATTCCAGATACCAGTATCAATCAAAAGTTTGTGAGCTTTCTCAACTGTCTGAGTAATTCCAGCTTCCTGTAAAACCTTGGATTTTTCGGTCTTACACAAAGCAAAGGCTTCTACTTCTCCCATATATCGGGAATCATCTGGAAGATTTAAGTTTTTATCTTTAAGACGCTGAATAAAAGCATTATGAATTTCAGCTTCATGGGCTTTTTCAAATTCCTTCTGATTAATTTCATCAATTTCGTTTTGTGAACGAGGAATAAAAAGGATTTTTCCGTTTTTCAATTCTTCATTCTGCAAAGCAAAAAGAGGATTTGAAATTAAAAAAGAATAAACAAACCAGCTTTCATCAGCCTTATATTCACCAAAGGCAATATCACACAAATCGGCAAGAGAAATTGACTCTTTTGCAGTAGCATCATCACTAATTAACAGTTCATAGGCTTCCTGCAGACTAGGAAGAACCTCCCCAGAATAGGAAAGTACTTTTTCTAAAGAAGAAACAGGACCTTCATGAAGCAATGTTATATCTTTTTCACGAACCTTCTGTTCGGAATAAACAGCTTTTTTTCCTGTAGGAGTTGCAGGGACAGAGCAATATTTAATTACAAACTTGTCCCCTTCAATTTCTGTAATAACAGCACAGTTATTTTTATAAAGTACCAGAGAATTCTTATTCATAAATACAAAGATAGCAAAAAAATTACAGAAAACCTAGTTCTTAAACTGCCAGTAAGCACCTGCAGCCCATGCAGAAGACTGTTTATGTCTGTAAGAAATTCTCTGCTGATAATCACCATATAAAGTAACTGAATGATTTTTATTTAAAGACATAGTTAAATCAGGTCTGATATCAAATACAAAACCACCATTCCAGTTTCTAACTTCTTCAGAAGAGCTTTTTGCCCAGTCAGTATTCTTTGAACCCCATGCACAAGAAACCCAGAGGTTTGAATCAAACTGTTTATTAATAGAATAGTCAAATCCTGAACCAAAATAGAATGCAGGAGTATATTTTTCATTTTCATAGAAAGTCATTCCAAATTCTGGACAAATAACAAGAGGAAGTTTAGCAACATTATAAATTCCGCTTAATCCAAAACCTGTACGGCCATTTTTAACATTTGAATTTCCACCAAGATTATTTATTGCAAAATAAGCATTCAAGGTAAAATTCTTAACCGCATTAATAGTTGTTCCTGCATAAAGATGACCTTCCCCTTTTCCAATTCCTTCATATGCAAAACTTAAAGATAATTCTTTAACAGGAATTAATTTAAATCCAGCATTAAAAGAAAAATCATCAGTATTAGTTCCAGAAGGAATTGCCATTGCTACTACAAAATATGGATCATAAGCATATCTGATTCCAATAGATCCTGGATTTGTATAACCACGAATTGTAGAAGTAACAACATTTGGATAATAAGTAAAACCTGCAACATCAGTAGAACCAGGAATAGTTGGAGTCAAGTAATTTGCATCAGGACTTGCGTATTTTAAACCACCCTGTTTAATATGAGCCTTAGGACCCCAATAATAATCTGAACAGGCAGGAGCAGGACCCATTTTCCATTCAAGACGAGTACCTGCACCTAAATCCAGGCCTTTTACAGGATGCCACAGAAAGTTTACATAATAAGCATCTGTAATTGCATCATCAATGGCAGTAGAAACATTATTCCACTGACGGTTTACAACATAAAATGGAGTCTTGTTTGTATATTCAAAATGACGAGCTCCTGAACCATTAAAATCTGTAAAGAAACCCCAGTTAATCATACCTTCTACAGTAAACTGAGAAACATCAACTCTTGCCTGAAGAGTATCAGTAATACCATACCAGTTAATATCCTGATTTGCAGAATCCGGAGTACCAAAACCTGTCCATACAGTGTTAATTACACCATTAGAACCCATTACCTGTGCAGAGGCTGCAAAAACAGAAAAAGCCAGAACAACAGCAGTTAATAATTTTTTCATAAAATTCTCCTGTAAGAAAGATTTCTTATGCCTATTAAACAATAAAGAATAAATATATTCAATAAATAAATTAGTTTCCGTTAAATGAAAAAACCACCCTGAAAAATCAAGGTGGCTTTTATTAAAAATTAATCAGTATCTGATTATCTAAATTACCATTTCTTTTCGATCTGGTCACAGATGTTCAATTCTTCACCATCAGGGTTGATTGCAAAGAATTTAGCTTTTTCCATGTTTGGAACAACATTTACAGAGTCACCAAGACGGAATTCAGCATTAGCATTTGTGTTTACGATGATTGACTGACCTTTGTTAGAGATCAAGTACAAATGTGTTGAAGCACCAAGTGGTTCTTTGTTTGTGATCTTCATCTGCATATCATCTTTAGCAGCTGGTTTTTCAACATATGTCAAATCTTCTGGACGAATACCGAATGTAACTTCTTTGTTTACATATTCTTTAAGGTATTTAACCTGTTCAGCTGTTGGGTTGATTTCGAAAGAACCTTCATCACATACAATAGCACCGTTCTTTTCGAGAACTTTTACTGTAAGGAAGTTCATTGGAGGTGTACCAATAAATCCAGCTACGAATTTGTTGATTGGGTTATTGTAGAGATACAATGGAGCACCAATCTGCTGGATAATACCGTCTTTCATTACAACGATTTTTGTACCGAGTGTCATAGCTTCGATCTGGTCGTGTGTTACGTAGATCATTGTAGCCTGAAGTCTGTTGTGGAG
>JAZQOB010000045.1:0-24958 GCA_045627625.1 Treponema sp. | reverse complement strand
AGTTGGCGATTTAGAAATAAAAGCTCCCTGTGGAATTTCTTTTGTCCAATCAATATTCTTCATCTACGCCTCCTGTTATTGTTATTAATAATATTGTAAAATGATGTAAAAAATCTGTAAAGTTGCGCTTTAATTTATCCCGCTGATACGTTTTTATTTGTACATCTGGTCCGCTAATCTGATTCCAGTTTGTAATCTCTTCCGCATATTTCTTTTGTTTAATTATATAGTAACCAGTCAAAGAAAAGGTTAGTAAAAAAAGAAAAAAAATATAATAAGAAATCTAAAAATTTAAAGCTTATCCCGCTAAATTCCTGTTTGATTGGGTAATAACCCAATCAATTGTTATTTGCCGTAGGTTGCTATTCCTTTTTTATATTGATCATTACCTGATGTAATGTATCCAGCAACTCTCCTGCTTTTTCCAGATTTAGAATATTATTGCATGCCATTTTTGAAGGTATGTCCTTACACTGTTCCCTCATAGCGATTCCGTTTTCTGTAAGCTTTATATGAACAGTTCTCTCGTCTGTTTTACTGCGGGTTCTTGTAATTAGATCCTGCGATTCCATTTTCTTTAAGAGAGGAGTTAATGTTCCAGAATCCAGATAGAGCTTATTACCCAATTCCTTTACAGTAACCTCGTCTTTTTCCCAAAGGCACAAAAGAGCTATGTACATGGTATAAGTCAGATTTAAAGGTTCAAGAAGAGGCTGATATTTTCTGATTACTTCTTTTGAACAAACATAAAGTGCAAAACAAAGCTGATTGTCTAATGCTAAGGGATTAAAATCTTCTGTTAAATTCATAATTAAATTGTACACAATTTAATTGACAAAAGCAATGCATTTATATATATTTTAATTGTGCACAATTAAATCTTATTAAATATTATTTCAGGAGAAAAAATATGAGTGTTTTTGATTTTAATGTAAAGACAATGGATGGAAATCAGGTTTCTCTTTCAGATTACAAGGGGAAAGTCCTTTTAATAGTTAATACTGCAACAGGATGCGGTTTTACTCCCCAGTATGACGGATTACAGGACTTATATGAAAAATATAAGGATAAGGGATTCGAAATCCTTGATTTTCCATGTAACCAGTTCTTGAATCAGGCTCCTGGATCAGAAGACGAAATTCATAGTTTCTGTACAGGAAGATATGGAATAACTTTCCCACAATTTGCAAAAATCAAGGTAAATGGTCCGGAAACAGAACCTCTTTATGCATACATAAAAAAGGAAGCTAAAGGTGCAATTGGAGAAAGCATCAAATGGAATTTTACAAAATTTCTTGTAAATAAAGATGGAAAAGTAATCAGACGCTTTGCTCCAACTGACACTCCTGAAAAATTAGACAGTTTCATTGCAGAACTTTTGGAGGCTTAATATGACTCACACATTCAATACAGAAAATACCTGCGCAACTACAATCACCTTTGATAAAGCAGAAGACGGTACAATTACAAACATTAATTTTACCGGCGGTTGTAATGGCAATTTAAAAGCTATTTCAAAACTTCTGGAAGGAAAGAAAGCTGAAGAGATTCACAATCTGCTTATTGGAAATACCTGTGGACGGCGCCCTACTTCATGTGCAGATCAGCTTGCTAAAGCTGTTATGGTATTTTAAGAATCACCAGGCTGATTTAGTTTTCGCAAGAAAAGCAATAAAAGGGGACTTTCTTTACTTACAGAAATCCCGTAAGTGAAGAATAGTACCCCCGGGATTAGTGTTTATCCGAGTATTGTTCTGAGGTAACGTGCTTCCAAATTCTCCAACCTTTTCAAATCCGCCGTAATCATCGGTGTGAACAACAACTTCACCTTTTTGCAGAATTCCGTTTTTTCCTAAATAAGTATTCAAAAGAGATTAAATTTTCTTCTCCAGAGCCTTTTGTAATCAACCTAAACAAAGGTCATACAATAAATAATATCAAATGTTTGATCTTTCTTTCTATATCTTTCAGTTTGTTTAGTTTCCTTCCTATAACATCAAATAATAATACTCCCCACAAAATAACTGACGAAATTAATATTCTGTTATATAATGAAAGAAAGTTCTTTGGGGGAGTTATGAATAAATCTGCAAACCTTTTTCTAAAATTTGTTCCTGTTACTTTATTTTGTGGTTACCTTGGAGCTTTGTCTTTAAGATGGCACCAGTTAACACTTCTTTACAGAACACCTGATCAATACTTTGTTGGAATCGGAACAACAATAGGTGCCGTAACTGTATTATGTCTTATCTTTATCGGTGTTTTCTTAAAAATTCTTGCTCCTATGAACAAGCTTGAAAGACGAATTCAAGAAAATGCTGAACTTACTGATGAAGATTCTAAACTGGCTGGAAGAATCAATAAGAAAATCAATATTTGTGTATTTATCGAAAATGCCATTGGTTTTATTTTTGGACAGATTATAGTTTCAGTTATAGACTTTATTAATGGCGTATATGAGTTCACTCCATCCCGCTTTGGTATTATTGTAGTACAGGCAATTTGTATTGGAACAATCATTTCTCTTTATGAAATCTATTATTTTGATTTAGTATTTATTCCTTTACGAGAAAAGCTTCAGATTCATGACATTAAAACTTATGGCCGCAAACACAACAACCCTATTGCATATAAAATTCTTCTTGTTGCACTTGTAACTCTTATTTATATGGGAGTTGATGCATATTCAACAGGTTATGGTTTGCTTCACGGAGATTTATTAACCGCAGATACAAATGTTATGAAAGAATTTACAACCAACGGTTATATCTGTATCGTTGTAAACTTCATTGAATGTATGGGGCTTTTCATTATTATCGCTTTTGAAATGAAAAAACGCCTTAAGGGTATTACTAATGTAATTTCTGAACTGGAAGAATCTGGCGACCTTTCAAGAAGAATCAATATTTCTATCAACGATGATATTGGTATTCTCACAAGTACATTAAATGCTTTGACAGACAAGCTTTCCAATACAATCAACAGTTTGAAGGAAGAAACAAATAATGTTGCAAATTCAGCTCAGATTTTGCACAATTCTTCTTCCCGCTCTATTGATGCTCTTGATTCAATGAAAAACGCAGTACTTTCCATCGAATCTGAAGAAAAGAAAACCAACGAAATTATTAATCTCACCTATAATGATATTGAAAGCCTTAAAAACAGTGCTTTACAGGTAGAAGAGCAGGTATTGAATCAAGGACTTGCTATGGAAAGAGCTTCTGCTTCTGTAGAAGAAACTGCCATGAACCTTGTAAGCATTTCAGAAACAACAAAACAGGCTGATACAATTACAGAAGAATTACGAGTAGTCAGCGAAAATGGTATGAATTCAATTAACAGTGCAGAAGAAGCCATCAGTCTTATTCAGCAGTCTTCAGAAGAAGTTGTTAATACTGTTGCCATGATTCAGACAATCGCCAGCCAGACAAACTTACTTGCCATGAATGCTGCCATCGAAGCTGCCCATGCCGGTGAATCTGGAAAAGGATTTGCGGTTGTTGCAGATGAAGTTCGAAGCCTTGCCGCTACAACTTCAAAAAATGTTCAGACTGTAAGTAAGAGTATGAAAGAAATGGAAGAAAGAATCCAGAATGGTGTAAGTGCCATGCTTGGTGCAAAGAATGCTTTCTCTTCTATCAATAATGGAGTTACACAAACTGCAGACATCGTACGCCGCATTGCCGAATCGGTAGAAGAACAGCGACTTGGAACAGCAGAGACTCTTTCTGCTACACAGGAAGTTGTTCAGTCAATTTCATCAATCAAAGAACTTGCCGTTTCTCAGCGTCAGCATACAGACAATGTATACGAAAACACAAAAAACATTGTATCTTCATCAAACGCAATTTCAGAATCCCTTGTTCAGACTTCTTCAGTTTCAGAAAATCTTAATTCCATTCTTAATGATGTAAATAATTGTGTTTATAACAACACTGCATCTGTAGAAAAAATGAAAACTCACATTGACGGATTTAAGACTAGATAGGGTTGGGGTTGCAGTATACTAGAGTAACCTAAAGAATTCGGACAAATCTCAATACTTATAGGCTGTGAAATTTAATCTTTCACAGCCTTTTTAATTCTTATATTAATTTAATCAACAGTCTTTTTTTCGACATTCATGGTATACCATGAATGTAAATTGACAAATTTACATTCATCGAACTTAGACTCAGGTAAACCTTCGTAAAGTTCGATGAAAAAGAGGTTTAAATGATTGATAGAAGAAGAGCTCAAGAATGGTGGGGATTGGTTCACAGCCGACAAATGACACCAGAAACAATCGCTAAGACTTATGATGTAAGCTTAAAAACAGTATATGAATCGATAAACTGGTATGAAAATAATCCAGAACCATATGATGATGACTAACTAAAAGAAGGAAATTATATGAATGCACCTAATATAACCCAGGCTAAAAGATATATAGGAACTGCTGAAACTGAATTAAAGAGAGCTGATAGAGAATGGGCATACTACAAAAATGGATCCCCTTATCCTCCTGGATCAGTTTACAATGATACCCCTGAATATCATTTCTTAGCCTCACAGAAAGCTTATGCTTCTGCCAAAAAATTTGCAGAAAAAGCTCTTGAGATTGTAAAAGGTGGAATAGACCCTTCAATCGAAGAACGAGCAAAAAAAATAATAATGAAATGTGAAGCAAATAAAAAATAGGAGAAATAATATGACTTACGAAGATTACAGAAGAAGTGCCATTGCAAAAGGTGAATCCCCAATGACAAAAGAAGAATGGGAGTTAAAAAAAGAAGACTTATTGGCAAGAGCTGCTGCAAATGCTGAATACGCTGATGCTGCCTATGTAAACAATAATAAAAAAGGATTTCTTGGAGGTTTACTGAGTTTTACAGGAAAACTAATTGTTGGAATGGCTAAACAGATTGAAAAGACATTAAAATAAAAAAAGCAATATTTCTATATATTTTCACAAAAAAAATGGGGCTGTCCAAGAAGTTCTGATTACCATCATTGTATACAAGGTAAATGCTATACCTTTTAAAATGACAAATCTTTCGGAAAATTTTTAACAAACCTTTTTCTAATTTTTATGCTATACTTAAAAGACAATCTAAATTCCGTGGGGATATATGAAAAACACTTTGAAAAAACACACAACTTTTGGACTTGTAGCCACAGTTTATTCTATAATGCTTTTTATCTGGTTCAGTAAAATCGAAGGAATGCTTGGAACTTTCAACTGGCACATTGAATATTTGACAATTTACATTTTCCTTTGTATTCTTCTGCCAATGCCTCCAATTATGCTGATTTTAAACTGGCTCTTTCCTGGTAAACGCACCAAAATTTCACTTTATGTTTTTTCAATTATAAATATTGTTATCTGGTCAATCTGGTTAATTGGTCTGAATCTTCTTACCTGCTTCCCAATTGATAATTCAAAATTGAATATTTTGCCTCAAAGCGCTCAAATTCCTGCTAAAACAAGAGCTGAAGATGAACCTTACCTTCATCTTGCATTTGGATCTGATCCTCATTGGGGCTCAAGCCGTGCCAACAAAGAAGCCCGCGTAAACATTCTCAAAATGATTGATTCTCAGGATTACGATGCCTTCTATCTTCTTGGGGATATTGCCGAAATGGGAATGCTCAAAGGCGACTATGAACTTGCCGTTAAAGACTTGGGGGATTATCTTAATAAAGTTCCTCTCCGAACAATTCCAGGAAATCATGATGCAATCTTAAACGGAATTAAAAACTACAATGCAATTTTCCAGACTAGAGGTGAAAAACATTACTTCCGTCAGGATTATGGAAAAACTCATCTTCTGTTTATCAACATGCTCTGGGATCATACAGAACTTACAAGAAAAGAATTGAAGTGGCTGGAAAAGCAGCTTAAAGAAATCCCTCAGGAAGAAACTGTAATTGTTCTCTCTCACTGTTATGCGGTTTCTTCTGGAACTTATGATTCAATGGCTCTTAAAAACTGGGGCGACTTACCTGGCGTTATGAAAAAACTTTGCCCTGTTCTCGAAAAATACAATGTTGATTTGCACTTAAGTGGTCACGACCATTTCTTTGAATATCTTGAAAAAGATGATGTAAATTATCTTGTTCTCGGAGCAATGGGTGGACATCTGGACAATCCAATCGACTACAATTCTCCATATTCAAAATGGCTGAACAACGATACTCACGGTTATATCGACATGAAAATCTATGACGATTACCTGATTTTCGATTGTGTTTCTGATAAAGGCGATATTATTTATTCGAAAAAACTGGAAACTAAATAATAAAGTAAGCTTTTCAAAAACTTAAATTTAATAGAACTGTTGTAGTATTAATATAGTATCATTTTTTTATTTGGCAACATTTTTTTGAAAATTTTTTTATTCAATAAAGGCAACTGCAAGCATAATCTCATTTCCTGGATTATCAATATTTACAGTATTAAGATTTTTTCCCAGATATTTGATATTGAAACTCTTTGGGAACATAAATTGATAATACTTGCTGTTATCAATAATTGCAGGTCCTTTCTGTTCATAGTTTCCAAAATGCATTCTTTCATAACGGTCGCTGGTTGAATACATTTGGCTTGGAGTTGCAGAAGAATACCAGTTGTAATATAAAGGCATCAGTTCAAACTTTACCTTCTTTCCGTAAACATCTGCATCTGTCGAAACATATTTTACTGCTGTAATTCCTCCTGCAGCTTTATCAACCGAAAGTCCTGAGTTTACAGTACACAAGGCAAACTTCATCATCAGTGAATCCAGTGTTTCGTTATATCCCATCTGACGAATTCCTTCCAGAACTGCATCGCGGTTAAATTTATCATTCTGAACAATTTTTCTGATTACTTCGATTCCACCATAATAACGCATGACAAAATCGATAAACGCACAGTTGGTTCCATAGCTGTATCCAGACCGCCCATCCAGCTGGCTCCAGTTTGAAATTCCAACCATATAGCCACCATTAAATCCGTAACTGCTTATTCTGCCACCGACCATTCCATTATCCCGGTTTCCAATACCTTGAGGATACTGAGTCTGCAAAATATTTTCACAGCAGGTAGACATCATTTCTGTGTAGTCATGATCATAGTAGCCGTTTACATGACTGAACTTTTTATTTACATCTGTAAGCAAATGCTGGAATTCGTGCATTGTTACATTAAAGGCTCCATATCCATAATCAAGGAAAGATCGAACTCCAATAAATACCATTTCGCACTGATTTGATCCAGAATAATTGTTATACATATGGCCCCTATAATAATAACCATATGGAGTTGTATAAGAAGTATCTTCAATCAGCAAATCGATTTTTGTTTTTTCTGTTACTGTAATTACATTGCTGAACTGCAGTTTTGGAACATGGGAACCAAACACATAAGTTGTCATTTCAAAATACTGGTCAAAATAATTTCCAATATCCTTGTATGAATATTTTCCGCTGTTTAATTCTGACTTGAATCTTGAACAATAGGTCGAACCATTATCATAGAACCAGATGTTGCAATGCTCATGAATCGAAACCAAAGTTGCTTCGTTTCCATTGAAGTATCTCTTTGTTACACCAACTTTATAAGACGAATAATCAGGATCATTTGTTGCGGCTCTGCTGTTATCTGCAATCACCTCACCCTTAGGCAAATCCACCAGAATACAGTCCGAATCAATTTCGGTTCCTGTGGCAGCGGCACTTCTTGAACTGCTCACCGCCTTTACATCCCCAATAGATTCCCAGCTGGAATTATATGTAATCAGGAATGCCTTCTTATTTGCATTGTCCCCTGTTACCGCGTATTCACCATATTCACTAATTTCCTGATAGTCCTTACTAAGCTTCAACTCTGGAAGTTCGTGATTATCAGAATATAGTCCGCTTTGTTTTCCAACAAAACCATATTCATATTCAAAACCGCCGTAATTAAAATGATACTGCAATTCCAGATAGAATTTCTGATGACGAATGAAGGAAAGTCTGTTCTTAATATCAATCACACCATAGTTAAAATCATATCTGTCCCACTTTGAATTGTCCCCAACATAAATGTTTCCGCTGCAAATCTTATCGGTACATTCTGATTCCAAAGGATTGTGCATATAAAAATCTTTTAAAACTACTCTGCAGACTGTTTCATCCCCTTTATCATTTCCGTCATAATCTACAGAACTGTAAGTGAATACAAAATCTCCCTTGCCGCCTTTAGCAGTTAGTTCCAGTTTTTCAGTCTGAAAATAATTCTGCCAGTTTTTATCCCAGCCCTGAATGTAAACTTTATAAACATGATTTGCCTGTGTAAAAGGATAATCAGAAGAAGTATAATTCTGATCAGTACAAACAGAAGGACAATCACGACCATCTGTAATATCGTAAACACTTACACGAATATTTTCGTACTTGGAATCCATGTTCTTGCTGATTTTAAATCCTTTATTTGTAGATTCCACAGTTACACAGCCATCTTTCGAAACATATATTTCAGCATCACTATCTTCCGAAGCTGTAGAAGGATCATATTCAAAATAATTTGGAGCAGAAGTAATCTCATATTCAAAAAGCTGATTTTCTTCTCCATAAGTAAAATAGGTATAACTCTTGAACCAGAATTTATTCTTAGCACTTAAAGCTTCTGCTGCCGCATCATTCAACACAAGAGTTCCATCGTACATATCATAGGATTCAATAAAATCCCAGGTAACATGTCCCCATTCATAAATGCTGTTGTAAGCTGGCGGATAGGAAGTGTAATAAACAACATTGTTCTTCCACCAGTCATTCAGTTTGTTACCAGGAACAATCATTTCGTAATTTCTGAATGAAATCCGGCGATCCTTGTTATAGTTAATTCCCGAATAAACAATTCTGGAATCTCCAACTCCACCTTCAGCGGTTACAGTAATTGTTTCTGATTCATATCTTGAATCCCAGTCCCAGTTTTCATTTGTAAAAACTGCATGAACTTCATATTTCTTTCCAGCCTGAACAAAAGGATAAAAGTATTCAGTTTTATCGCCATATCCACGCAAAGTAAAATTCAGGGTTTTGTCCTGAACATCATAAACATAAAGATTGTAATTAACATATTCGGAAGTATGGGAAATCCTAAAATGCAAGCCTTCCCCATCCACTTCAACAGGATAAAGCTTGTTTCCTGAATTTCCATTTGTAACACAGGAAGATAAAAATAAAACTGAAAAAACAAACAAAGCAAGAACTGACTTTCGCATAAACCTTTTCTCCAAAAAACTTATGCTTAACAGTTTATCACAATTTTTAAATTAGACAATTTTCAGCTTTAGCGACTAACAAAAAATTTCACACCAAAAATCACCAGACTATACAAAAGGAACATAACCGCAACAAGTACAACCTTCTTTCTATAGTGCTTAATAAAATCTTTAACAATGCTGTCAAAATCAGGAACACTGTCCAGCCCTGGAACAAAATGCTGGGCAATATCGATTCCTGCATAAATCATAGTAATAACAGGATAAGTTTCCTGAACATATTTACTGATTCCACCAGACAGGCTTTTTTCTTTTAGAACCAGCTTAAAAATTCCAAGACTTACTTTTCCGTAATTTTTAATGTATTTGATAAATCCAATCAGAGAATAAATAAAGGTAATTGCAAAAAGTCCAAAAGCCACATATTTTGAATAAACTCCCGCAGGCTTTACAAGAAGAATTACAATACCTGTCACATTAATTACAAACGAAATAACTGAATTCAACAAAAGCGAAAAGAAAATTTCTTTCAGTTTAAAATCAATTTTTTCGTAGTAGGATTCCTGAATTTTATTTGTTGCCTTCTCAATGATTTTAGGAACAACATATCTGGATACTTCCTTGAACACAAGAAGAATCACACTTGCATCATCAATTAATCCAATTCCAGGAAGAGCATCAGGAATCACATCAAGAGGAAGAATCAAATAAAGCAAAGCCCCAATAATTGTCAGCTTTAATCTTAAAGGAACTTCTGGAGATTTTGCTTTTTCCCACAAAAACAAAACCTTATCCCAGATTTTAGCCACAGGACCTTTTTTCATTGCCCCAATGTCCGAATCAATTTTTTTCAAATCTTCTTCGGTAGATCCGTCCCCAAGTTTTTGAGCTTTATTCAGAGCCTTTTTTTCAAAGTTTTTCATTACTATCCGTTTTGTTTACTTATCTTACAATAATTATATATAATTTATATCCAGTTTGCCATTAATTCAGAAATTATTACATAATAGATTTATACCACTTTTAACCTTTATTTTTACATTACTTACATGAACAAATAATCTAGGCTTCTAAAACCTTTCTAGAAATTGCCTGCAAATCAAATGCCTTCATAACCTCGTGCAAATCCGGTTTAGTGTATTCAAAGCATTTTTCTTTCATCTGTTCAGGCAAACCAAAGAAAGCTTCTCCCATACTTGCCGCAATATCAGTCAAAGTATCGCAGTCTCCTCCTAAAGAAACAGCAGTTCTGATTACATCTTCAAAACTGGTTCCTTCAAGAAAAGCGGTTATAGCTTCTGGAACTGTTTTCTGACAGCTTTCCTGATGAAAATACTCAGGCCGGATCTGATCACAGGTTCTGGAAAGATCATACTTAAATTCCTTTTCAACATATTCCTTTATGTCCGACTTAAAGTATCCGTTTCGAGCCATCCAGATTACAGCTGCTGTTGCTTCCGCCCCTTTAATTCCTTCTGGATGATTATGGGTAACTTCGGCAGACCAGCGGGCAACTTCACGGGTTCGTTCCAGGGTTTCAAACAGCCAGCCCACAGAAGAAACTCTCATTGCCGACCCATTGCCATAACTTTTGTATGGTTTTGTTTTTTCCAATGCAAGCCACATATGAAATCTATTTCCGTAACCCGCATATGGATATTTATGTCCCCAAAGCTGCATGCTGGTTATCATTGCAGTTTTCATTGTATTTTCATCTGCATCAAGCCCAGCCTTAAGAATTGCATCACAGATTGCAATAGTCATAACTGTATCATCTGTAAATCTTGGATTTGCACAGAACATAGGAAAATCCTTTGTTTTGTTGCCCCTATCAAACTCAAATGGCTGACCAATAATATCACCTAAAATTGCACCGTACATATTATACCCCTAAAATTCATCCAGAAAATGCTATTCCAATTATTTGTGTTTTTTCTGATAATGGCTGATTTCTTCGCTCCAGTCTTCTTTAAGAGCCTTGCCCATACGAACACAGCTAACTGCATTTGCAACAGTTGCAAAGTTCAATTTAGTTCCAATTTCATCGCATTCATAACGAACTGCTCTGTCCCTTCTGATACCAAGACGATCAGCTTCCTGTGCTACATCAATATTAGCACCAAGGAAAAGGAATTCCCAATTATATTTTTCCTGCTGGTGTTCAATCATGCTCTTTACTTTTTTGTAAGTATATTCATAGCTGGAATTTTCCTGTCCGTCAGTTGTAATTACAAAGATAGTTTTTTCAGGAACATCTTCTTCCCGAGCATATTTGTGAACATTTCCAATATGATGAATTGCATTTCCAACAGCATCCAGGAGTGCAGTTCCACCACCAACCTGATACTGGGCTTCTGTCATTGGTTCAATTTTGCTGATTGGAACTCTGTCATGAATAACCACACTTGAATTGTCAAAAAGAACAGTAGAAACAAAAGCTTCGCCTTCAGCTCCACGCTGCTTTTCAATAAACGAATTGTAACCGCCAATTGTGTCTTTTTCCAGGCCACTCATTGAGCCACTTCTGTCCAAAATAAAAACGATTTCTGTAAGTCCTTCTTTCATACTTTATCCCCCGTAGAAATATATTTGATATCTTAAGAATAAAGCATTTGAGACCCAAAGATGTCGCTAATTTAGCGACAATTTTTACTCCGGCGCAAAACAGATTTCACCATGAGAATCAAGAATCATATCTACTTCAACAAGATTATAAATTCCATTCATGACACAATATTTAATGATTACATCAAATTTACTGGAAGGCATAAAGGCATAGCCTGCACTTGCCAGAAAAGCTTCGTACTCTTCCAGCTTTAATTCAAGGGCAAGTCCCAGCGCCATTACTGTCATCTTTTTTGGAATATAATCCTTGTTGCTGATTATTTTCGAAAAGAATTTTCTATCAATCATTGCTTTGGAATAAACTGCAGAATTTTCCAGATTTCGTTCCGCAATATGCTGCTGCAATGTATTCTGAAAATTCAGGGGTTCCTGTGTCTTTGTAATAAAGGCATCTACATCAATTGGAACAATTTCTTTTTTTGCCAGCAGTTTATCTTCTAAAATTGGAGCCGCAATTTCAGTATAACAACAGGCAGCTCCAAAAGTAATTTCCTCGTCCTCAAACCGTCCATGTCTGGCTCTTCCAGGTCTGTGCCCTCGTTCTTCTGTAATATGGTCCTCAGCTTCACCAATGTAATTTTCATCAATAAAGCTTTGAATATCATCAAAAAGTTTTTCGGAGATTATGTAGGATTTTTTGTCATAGACAACAAGAGTAACTTCAATATCATTTTCGATTATAAAACGGCTGATTTCATCAACCGCAATTTGAAGTCCAATTTCTTTAGGAAAAGAATAAAAACCGGTGGCAAGAAGAGGGATTGCAACACTTTTACAACCAAGCTCTTTTGCCAGGTTCAGGCTGGAAGAATAACAGCTTCTGAGAATTTCAGTTTCGCCGTTTTTCCCTTCACCGTAGAAAGTTCCTACGGTATGAATGATATATTTAATTCCATTCTTTTTAAGATTATAAGAATCGGTCCAGGCAGAATGACCAGGTTCAATTACCCCGATTTTTTTTCTGGCTTCAAGAAGTTTTTCTTCTCCAGCCGCAATGTAAATTGCAGAATCCGTTCCCCGCCCAATTACAGGAAGTAGATTTGCAGTATTTACAATTGCATCAACTTTTACTCTGGTAATATCATTTCTTATAATCTTAAAAGACATCTGCGTTTACTTTACTTCTCAAAAGGATATTTAAATCCCCAGTCGCTTCGTAAAGTATCCATCATCTTGCAAAGTTCCCGGGATTTCTCAAATGTGTGAACATCAGATTCCAGCTGACCTTTTAAGATACATTCAGTTGTGTGAACCATTTCGTATTCATAACCGTTCACATCAAAAGGACAATCTATAGTCTCTGTAACTTCGTTTTCGTTTCCCCAGGAATGACTAAAAGTATGAATTTCCGCTTTCTGTGCAAGGAAGAAATTCTGAACTTTTATGAATCCTTCTGTTCCAAAGATAATGGCATCATGTGTATCAGTTCCCGCACTCATATCACAGGCACTTTCAAAACCAGCTGTTACTCCATTTTCATATGTAAGTTCTACACTGTTCCAGGCATCAACGCCCTTTACCATTCTTACATTCGAAGCTCTTTTTACAACCGGTGAAAAACCATTCAACATGCTGGAAACATAGATATTGTAGATTCCAAGATCAAGCAAAGCTCCCCCTGCCTGTTCTGGTGCCCACATTCTGCTGTTTGAATCATAAGGAAGACGATTACAGAATCTGGAAACAATATGCTTCAACTGTCCAATTTTACCACCTTCAATAGCCTTTCGTAAAGCATTAAGACAAGGGTTAAAAGCAGACCACATAGCTTCCATAAAGAAAACCTTATTTTCTTTAGCACACTTAATCATTCCCTCCAGCTGTTCAATATTACAGCCTGCAGGTTTTTCGCAAAGTACATTTTTACTTGCTTTAAGACAGGCAATAGCACTTTCATAATGAAAAGCATGAGGATTAGAAATATAAACTGCATCAACTTCTTTATCCGAAATCAATTCTTCATAACTTCCGTATGCCTTTTCAAAACCCCATTTATCCGCAAATTCCTTTGCTCTAGATAAATTACGACTTCCAACTGCATAAAGTCTAATTCTCTTGTCCTTTTTTGCAGTTTCGCTCATTGCTTTTGCCATAGAATTGGCAATACTTCCAGGAGCCAGAATCGCCCAGTTTACATAATCCTTCATACTTTTTTCCTCTTTATTTTTTTTTAATTACAAGAACAATTTAGGATAGCCTTTTGCCTTTTCAACAGCAGCTTCCAATGTCATGCCGGAAAATCCCTGTGCACCAAGATTTCGACCACTAATTTTGTCATCAACAAAAGCACCAACACAAATACCAGGAATTACACTGTCTGGATCATTTGGAGCATTTGGACCACCCAAGTCTGTACGACACCAGCCCGGATCAGTAAGGTTGATACAAACATCAGTACCATCCAGTTTTCCAGCCAGGTCATTTGTAACTTTATCCAAAGCCGCTTTCGAAGCCGAATATCCTGCCTGCTGTGGTTCGTTACGAATACCACTTGTTGTATTGATTACACGACCCCAGCCTCTTTCAATCATCTTTGGAATAAATTCATAACAAAGCATCATTGGGGCAATAGTATTAATCACAAAACTCTTAGTGTAATCTTCTGCAGGAGTTTTATAATAATCAACACGATATGCAATCTGAACAGCCGCATCATTAAAAAGAATATCTACTGGATTTCCCTTTGCATTAATTTCATCAATCATTTTCTGAACCTGAGCCAGATCCGAAAGTTCTGCCGCAACATCATAAGCCTCAACGCCCATTGCTTTTACTTCTTCCAGAACCTTTGCAGTGTGTTCAAGAGAACGGCTGTGCAAAATCAAATTACATCCATTCTGTGCCATGAATTTTGCAATTCTATATCCAACTCCACGATTTGCCCCTGTTACAAGAGCCCATTTACCTTTTACATTTACCATTTTTTTTTCTCCTTATATTTATGAAGGGGGAGGTCTCCCCCTCGCTCCAAAGTCCTCGCTTCGTTCCGGTCTTTTCCGCTACCCTCTCTTAGCCAAGCAGAGCAGAAATTTCATCACACCATTTATCAAATTCAGGATCTTCAGTCTGACATTCTTTATGACTCATTACATATTCGATTGTTTCTTTAATTCCCTGATCCACTCGCTTTGTAGCAACAAAGTCTGGAACAAGAGCCTTTAATTTAGAACAGTCAAATACAACTGAATTAGCCTTGTCTCCAATCAGGCTGCCAGTAAAATCATAATTACTGTGCTTTGCAAGATAAGTTGATGGAGCATAAACTGCATTAAGTTTTACTCCCAAAGCTTTTGCAATGCATTCATAAATCTGATTCCAGGTAACACTTTCATCAGACATAATCTGAACTACTTCGCCAATTGCATGAATGTTTCCCATCAAACCAACAAAACCTTTTGCAAAGTCAGAGTTGTGAGTCAAAGTCCACAAAGAAGTTCCATCTCCGTGAATGATTACAGGTTTTCCTTCTTTAATTCGTTTTACAACCTGATAGCTGCCCTTGTCTCCATGAACACCAAGAGGAACAGATCGTTCATCGTAAGTGTGACTTGGTCTGATAATTGTTACAGGAAAACCTTCTTCCCTATAAAGCTTCATCAGATAATCTTCACAGGCAATCTTGTTTCTTGAATATTCCCAGTAAGGATTTGCCAATGGAGTCTTTTCGCTGATAATATAGTTTCCAACAGGTTTCTGATAAGCCGATGCAGAAGAAATATACATAAACTGATCAACCTTATCTTTAAGCAGACGATAATCCCGTTCAAGCTGAGAAGGTACAAAACCAATAAAATCACAGGCAACATCAAAGTGCATGCCTTCCAGTTTTTTAGCAACTTCTGCTTCATCGTTAATATCTACAGTTATAAAGTTTGCTTTTTCCAAACCTGCAGTTTTGTTTCTGTTTCCACGATTGATTAAATATAAATCCCATCCCTTCTGCAAAAGAAGCTTTGAGATAGCCATACTGATTGTGCCAGTTCCACCAATGAATAAAGCCTTCATGAATATACCTCTACGCCATTGTTTTACCAAATATTGTATTTATATATTCATTTTAAAATTACATTGGATAAATAACATAGAATATCTATCTAATAATTGAATAAATCTATTTTACGAGTTTTTACAGAATGTAATAAAATAATGTCATAGAATCTGCATCAGAATTTTTTTCAGTTTTTCCTCATTGGCCCTGGTAATTCTTTCTCTGTTTTCTATTTCAACAATGCTTTAGTCATGTTGAAGTAAGTATTATTGATTCCTTTTTTTACCTGAGGATAATCCTTTCTGTAATCCTTCATCTGATTTACGATTTTGCTGATTGCTTCGAAATCTTCACAAGACTTATAGTGTTTTGCAAGCTCATAACCAACCTGGAAATTTCCAGTGCCTTCAAAGATTTCAGCAAGCTTTTCATAATCACCGTTGATTTTCATTTCCAGCAAAGACTGTTCCGCATTTGAAATACCGTGATTTTCCTTGTAGGCCACCATAGCAGTTTTTGCTTCATCAATTTGTCCTGCATCAAAATAAGCCTTTACAAGTTTAAATTCAATTTCGGCATCATGTTCATAAGGACCTTTTAAACAGCTCTTGTAAAGTTCAACCGCTTTATCATAAAAACCTGCTTCTTCATAAGCATCAGCAAGTTCAACAATATTAGTAATTGTTTCCTGTTTTTTTACAAGCTTTTCAAGATCAGTAATTTTTTTGTTAGGATTTAATTTGTTTGAGATAGAGCTACCTGCACTCTGAAGCTTTCCGCTGTCTTTTAAATCTGGAATAACTGCAAGAATAATATAAGCAAGGCCACCAACATAAGGAAGAAAAACCAAAAGCCAGAGCCATCCAGAACGACCTGTTTTAATACAGTGAATAATCAGACAAAGCTGAATCAAATAAGGTAAAAAAGCTAAAATGAATCCCATAACTAGAGAATAGCACTTTTTGACAAAAAGAACTATTCCCGTTTTCATAAAAAAAAAGACCCGAAAACCTAAAATGCAATCAAACTGAATGCAGATTAATTTTCCGGGTCCTGATTATTTCGAATTAAATCGAAAATCTATTACAAAGCAAGTTTGTAAATATTAGCAATGTCTTCAGAAGAAAGCTGAACAAATCCGCCAGTTTTTCCACCTTCTGGCAAGCCAAAGAGTTTTACAAGCTGTGGAATATCTTCTTCTTTTCCACCAACTTCTGACATCTTAGAAGGCATACCAATTGAGTCAAGGAATGAACGGAATGCAGCAATTCCTTCAAGAGCAGTTTTTTCTGGATTTGAGAAATCCATCTTACATCCCCAAACTCTAACTGCAAACTGAGCAAAACGCATTACATCATGTTTATAAACATATTTCATCCATGCTGGCATAATAACTGCAAGACCTGCTCCGTGAGCACAATCGTACAAAGCAGAAAGCTGGTGTTCAATTCCATGAGAGTTCCAGTCCTGTGCACGACCAACACCAACAATATTGTTATGAGCAACCATTCCTGCCCACATAATATTTGCACGAGCCTGATAATTGTTAGGATCAGCAATTACTTTTGGAGTTTCGTTGATCATAGAAAGAAGAACTGCTTCGCAAAGGCGGTCAGTTGTTTCTACATCAGTTGTATTTGTAAAATAGCGTTCACAAACATGAGCCATAATATCTGTTGCACCACAAGCTGTCTGATAAGCAGGCAATGTCTGTGTCAAAGCAGGATTTAATACAGAGAAACGAGGACGAATCAAATCGTTACCAAAACCGTTCTTGTGCATTCCATCAACTTTAGTAATTACAGAGTCAGGAGAACCTTCAGAACCAGCTGCAGCAATTGTCAAAACAGTTCCTACAGGAAGAGCTGCTTTAGGCTGTGCTTTATAAGAATAGAAATCCCAGAAGTCACCGTCATAACAGCAACCAAGAGCGATTGCTTTAGAAGAATCGATAGTAGAACCACCACCAACAGCAAGAATAAAATCAACACCATTTTTCTTACAAAGTTCAATTCCTTCATAAACTTTTGTATCAATTGGGTTTGGCTGAACTCCGCCTAATTCAACATAAGAAATGCCTTCAGCTTCAAGAGATTTTTTTACTCTGTCCAAAAGTCCAGATTTTACAACTGAACCACCACCAAAATGAATAAGAACTTTGCTTCCGCCAAATTCCTTTACTAATTTACCAGTTTCGTTTTCTTTATCTTTTCCAAATGCAAATTTTGTTGGACTGTAGAATGAAAAATTTTCCATCAATTTGTCTCCTGATTTTTTTTTATGATTTCAAATTTTAAAACCTTCATTTAAATTTAAAACTGATTACACTTCCGCAAAAAACATCTGAAAGACCTTTGCGTTTCATCAATTTTACATTTATTTAAACATAAAAAAATAAGAAACTCATATTTATCTAAATATAGTGTTTATTTTAATATAACTGTGCTTAAAAAAAATAGAATTCCTATTTAATAATTGCACATTTCTATATTAGAAGCCGTGGCCGCCACCACCGCCTCCACTAGAGTGACCACCTCCACTAAAGTGACCACCCCCATGTGAACCACTACTTCCGCCGGAGGAACCAGAAGAGTGAGCAACTTTCTTTTCACGAATCAATTTTTTACTCAAAATTTGAACATGTCTTGCATTTGCAGTTTTTGCACTTCTTACATTCATTTGAACTAAAGAAACCTTCTTTCCAAAGCTTTCTGAAAGTCTCGAAAAATACAGGAAATAGAAGTTCAGGAAGAAACTTAATGCCAGAGCCAAAAGCAGCCTTGAAACCTTTTTCATTGGAACAGACACTTTACCGCCACTTAAAATGGTTGTCATCTGTTGGTAGGTCTTCTTTGCACAGGTATAGTAATCCTTATCTGTAGCATAAGTATAAACATTATCAGCAATACCATTTGCCCAGACTTTTCCAAGCACCTTATAGATATAACCTGTAGAGTAAATTTCAATTTGGCGAGTGTACATATCAATCAGGAAAATAACTCCCGATTCACCTTCAAACTCAGTATTACACAGTCTTTTTGCTAAATCCGAAGCCTTTTCTTCTGGATAACTTTTATCATTTGTATAAAAAGCAACTCCACCATATTCAATAATAGGAAGCATATCCTCATATAAAAGAGCTTCCTGTTCTTCGGTTAAAAGGTCTGCTTCATCTTTAATTACAGGAAGTTTTTCTGCAAACAAAAATGTTCCAGAAAGCATTAATATAGATAAAAACATTATTCTCTTAAAAATATTATTTACGACCATTCTTTCCTCCTTCTCTCGAGAAAAAGTTTGGAACCGGACGGGTTGTAAGATAGTTCATGTAATAAAGACTTGTAAAAGAATTCATAATCATGCCAGACAAAGCGGCAATGCTAAGTCCATAATAATAGTAATCATGCTGAACTCCAGAGCCACAGATGCACAAGCCTGCCAATGGAACCAACATACATAACAGAATACTTATAAATCCTATCTTATTTTTTACACCAAATACTTCCCTCAGCTGCATTATGGTAAGAATCCCCTGAATAACTGTTATTTTTTTATAAATAGACATCAGATCTGCAGTAGTCTCAAGCAAAAAACTGTTAACCCCTGTCCATGCAATGTAAAGCCAAAAAAGGAACATAAAGAATCCCAAACTCATCTTCTTTGATTTTTTTTTCTTTACTTTAGAACTGCCTAAATCAAATACATGCTTTTCCCGCTGGCGAATATTTCTCAATTCACCTCGCAGCAAAAAGGAACTAAAAATCATTAAGATAGAAGTATATGCCGCAATCTTAAGAGGAATAATAAACGAAGGAAAAATACTGAGTACAGCAAAAAGAATTGCTGCCCATAATAAACTTGTCTTAAAAAAACTTTTATAATCAACAGGTACATCCATTGAGAGTTTACCTGTCTGACCGTTCATTACAGAATAGGCAACACGATTTCCTTTTTTCCAGGTCAAAAACCAGATTGGAAAAAGGTTTGTTTCTTTCTGCACTTCAGAATATATGATGGATTCTTCCAAAGTATCTCTTGAACAGGTAATTCCATTTCCTGCATTGGCAATTTCAGAAGTAATTTCATCATAGAATTTTTCATCTATTTTGGTTTTGTATTTTTCAACTTCTACAGTAGATTTATCTGCATAAAATCCACCAAGATAGCCTTCATTAAAAGGTTCCAGATCGTCATCATAAAAAGGAGCAATTTCTGCAGCAATTGTATCGTCAAAAGATTCGCTGGCATCATATCCACCAGTTTCAATTACACCGCTTACTTTTAATTTGTAATCATAATAGCGAGTAATATCATAACGTCCCTGAGTTGTATAAGTTTCACCGCTTAATGTTGCTTCTGTAGGTGGAACAACCACAGATGTCTGCCAGTAAGGAATATAAATTCCTCTAAAACCTTCAATAAATTCCGGATTAGAAAACTCTTTAGGACAATGAGACATTTTGGAAAGTGTTGCCTTATACTTTTCCATTACTTCATTTTTGGAAACCTTAAAAGGCACAATTCCTGCAGGTCGTTCTGTTTCTTCCGATTTCTGCATCAAAGTTGCTTCGCCACCACAATACTGACAATATGAAACAACCTGTTCTTCTGGAGCAGAAAGTTCAGCGCCACAATTCTTACACAAATAGGTATCAACTATTAATCCATTAGAATTAACATCAGATTTTTTTGCTTCATTTGATTTTGAATATTCTTTTACATCAAGACTTGTTCCACAATAACTGCATTCCATTTTGGCAAGTTCAATATTATAAAACATTGAACCGCCACAAGAAGGACATTTTAAAGCCATATTCCTCTACTCCTTACTTTTTATATTAATCTTTCCAACAGACAATCAATTTTTTCCAATAAAGATTCCTTTCCCCTTTCATTTAAAATACATTGCTTAACCATTTCCGAAATCTCATCATGAATCCCAACTTCTTCTTCATTTTCAAAATCAATACATCGGTAGGGAATAGAAGAAACCGGCTTTTCAGAAAATTCAATAATATCCCCTTTTCTTACACCCTTAAACGAAAGCCAATTAAAAACATATCTGCTGTTTAACAGAGCAAGAACATAATATAGACTTTCCCTTGTTCCCTCTTTTTTAAATAAAGCAGTTACATCCTGAGTAGGAAAAGTTTTACTTTCCGCAAAACAAAATCTGAATCTTTGCCGCTTTGTAATTCTTTCTTTGCATGGAACATAGATTCTGTCCTGCTCCGAAGAAAACAAATTAAAATTACGCAAAAAAGTCCATTCCCAATAAGGAATTATTCGTTTATAACTGTACCGGTTGATTAATGCATCTTTATAAAGTGACAGCTTCCTCTTAAATTCCGGATAATCTCTTTCAAGAATTTCAGGATTCAGGCCTTCAATCAGATTTAGAAATATGTAGTCGGTTTTCTTTATAGCCTTATATTGCTGAATATCTTTTGCCTTAACTACCTGGATGGTAGCATTTTGTTCCTTTTCATTTAAAGAAACATCTGTCCCCAGCTGAAAAGCCTTATCAAGGCCACTTACCATTCCGTTGCCAATATAAAAATAATCCCCAAATTTTTTGTATTCGCAGCCAGCCGATTTCCCACACCCTTTTTCAAAGTCTTCCATCAGCTTCTGGGTTTCTTCATCCGCTAAAATCCATCTGGAATCTTTTTCAAACTGATTAATATAAAAGCTTTCCACTTCCTTTGACTGGAAATTAAAGACCTGCTGCAAATCCTTTTCAAAAAGTTTGCGCTTTGATTTTGAATATAATTTTGAAACAAAAACTTTCTGTTTTTTCTGCTGGGATTTTACAAATCTAAAAACTACAAGAGAAACAGTAGCATCCTTAAAAATTGGAGTTTCGTTAAAATAATAAATATGACTTATATACCCATTTTCCAGCATAAAATTTCGCATTTTCATGGCATGAGTAGTACTGAGCCAGTATTCAGGAGTAATAAAAATAAGTTCTCCATCCTCTTTAAGCTGTTCAATGGATTTTAAAATAAAGATGCTGGAATAATCACACAAAGAATTACAGTATTGGTTCCATAAAGAATTTTCTGTAAGTTCCTGTTTAAGACTTTCTTCAAGATTTTTCCAGCGAATATAAGGCGGGTTTCCAATAATAACATCGTATTTTGCTTCAGTATCCGAAGAAACAAAACTTTTATTTATAACATCATATTTTGGATTAATAATAGAAGAATCAATTTCGTAAGCAGTTACATTCCCAAACCCATGATTTTCAAGGGCCTCAAGAAATGCTCCCTGACCACAGCATGGTTCCAGAACACTGGCAGTTTTTTCATGGCAAATCTGTTCCACCATAAAATTGCAAACCTGAAAAGGAGTCATATATTGTCCATATTGCTGCTTACTTTGTGACATAGGACAATTATAACATTTTTTTTGGAATTAAGCACTTTAAAGTTCTACAGTTCCCCTTCGGGTCGGCGCTTCTGCAGTTCGGTAACCCTCAGCCTCTTCCCTCACTTCGTTCAGTCCAGTGGCCGCTCCGCGCTGCTCCAGTGCCTAACTCAGAACACTTTCTTTCCAATGCCCGTAATGAATACCAATGTGACCAATTCCAAGAATTACTGCAGACACCATTAAAAAAATGTTTTTTCCATAGACACCCAGCAAAAAAAATGCCATTACAGGCAAAGTTGCTCCCGCCAGAGGAATCCCACAAATGCCAGTGTAAAAATCTTTCATCTTTTTTTCGCTTCTAAAATATCTGATCCAGTAAATTTCATACAGAAGCATTAATAAAAAAGAAACACCTAGAATAACAGCCCACCATGTAAAACGGATATTAAAATCAGAAAAAATAAGGACAATTGCAGAACAAAGAACTTCCCCTGCTCTTTCCAGAATGCCAAGAATCTTATTTTCATATTTTGCTACTTCTAAATAACCTTCAGGCATATTTTTTACCCAGATTCCATTAGGAATAAAAAGCATCAGAAGATAGATTACTCCAACATAAGAAAATCCAAAGTTCATTACAATCTCCTTATTTAAATCCTGCAATTTTATCTTGCAGTTCGAACAAGTCTCATTCCAATATCTTCATCTCTGGCTGCCGCTTCCTTGGAATCACGTCTGAACACTGTTAAAGCATAATCTGTATCTGAATAATCGCCGCCACGATATACACGCAAATAATTTACACCAGAAGATCCTTTTGGATCTGTTTTTTCAATTCCAGAATGATCATAAATCCAATTGTTCCAAACCCATTCACAAACATTTCCGCTCATATCGTATAGATTAAAGGCATTTGGTGTTTTCTTTTTTACTTCGTGAGTTTTTCCTGCGGAATTTGATGATATCCAGGCATAATTTCCCAATTCATCTTTAGTTTTTGTTCCACTGTAAAGATCTGCATCTGTTGTATTGTCACCTGCTCTTGCTGCCATTTCCCACTCTGCTTCTGTTGGCAATCTGAATCCATCTGCAGAAAAATCGCATTCCATAGATTCCCACACAGAACCATTATCTACAGGAACAGAACCCCATTCCTCAGGATTCACAGAACCATTTAATTTATAACAAGGTGTATAACCTGTAAGAATAGAAAGTTTGTTACAGTAAACAATTGCTTCATACCAGCGTACCCGTTCTACAGGTCTGTTTTCCTGAATTTCTCCCGCTGCAGAATCACTGCTGAAATTACTGTAATTAAAACCCATTACCGATTTATATTCTGCCTGTGTAACTTCGTGATCACAAATATAGTAATCTTTTGTAATTGCCACTTCTGTTACAGGCTTATTATTATAATTACCTGCACCACTGCCAAGTTTAAAAGTGGCTGCCTTTATTTCAACAAAGCCTTCTGGAACAGGTCTGTATTCCTTACACTTTGAACACTGTTCTACACCAATAACGCCATCTTTTTTCTTATAGTCATGAGCACAAAGCTTTGAGCCTTCATCTGTAACTGTTTCTACATATTTACAAACACTGCAGGTTCTTGATTTTGTTCCGTCAGCTTCTGTTGTAGCATCCTTGTTTGATGTAAACACAGAAAACTCATGCCAGTCCTTGGATTTTATATGGTCTGAATATTCTCCATTTCCTGCATGCCAGTGAAACCTTTCATCATAAGTCCATTCTTCCGAATAAGTAATTTTACTGCCTTCGTCTATTACAATATCTTCATAAAAACAAACGGAACAGATTCTTGTTTTTGTTCCATCCTTTGTTTCTGTTGCATTATGGTCTGATTTGTATTCAGAAAATTCATGATTGGCAACATCTTTTCGTAAATCGTAATGTTCACAAACAGCCCTATGCCAATGTTCTGCTTCATCATAAGACCAGTAATCTGAATATTCATGCTTATGTGTATTCTGGTTACAACCAGCCAATAAAATTGAAATTCCTAAAAATGATGTAATAATTTTTAAAATTTGTTTTTTCAAAATAAACTCCTTTATTCACATATTACTATTTTAAGCTTTATTTGAATACAATTATATGTTAAAAAAACAAGGCCTGCAGAAACCTGCAGGCCTTGAAATTCATGCTATTACAAAAAGAATTTTTATCCTATTTAGAAGACTTTTTCTTTTTAGATACAACATCAAATATTACAGCGGCAAGAAGTACGATACCTTTAACTGCACGCTGCCAGTTCATGTCTACACCAAGGATAGACATACCATTGTTCAATACACCCATAAATACGGCACCGATTACAGCACCTGTTACTGTACCAGTTCCACCATATGCTGAAGCACCACCAATGAAACATGATGCAATAGCATCCATTTCATAGTTCTGACCAGCAGTTGGCTGAGCTGAGTTCAAACGAGCTACTGTTACCAAAGCAGCAACAGCAGAAATGAATCCCATGTTTGTATATGCAAAGAACATTACATTGTTTGTGTTTACACCAGAAAGACGAGCGGCTTTTTCGTTACCACCAATAGCATAGAGATAGCGTCCAGGAACTGTATTCTGTGTGAAATATGAGTATGCAGCAATGATTACAGCAAGAAGAATCATTACTACTGGAATACCACGGTCACGAGCAAGGAACTGTCCGAGGATTACGATTACCACTGAAAGTACTGCAAGTTTTGCAATAAATGAACCTTTT
>JAZQOB010000044.1:0-2790 GCA_045627625.1 Treponema sp. | reverse complement strand
AATAGTTAACCCCCTTATCATTGACAAAAAAAAGGCGACGATGAAGACACTCCTACCACGTCTGACAGGAATGCGACCTCATCGTCGCCCTCTAAAAAATTACAAATTAATTTTGACAAAAAAAAAGCCGTTGACTCCACTACTGGAATCAACGGCGTCTTTGTCGTTCGATAAATTAGTTATACTACTCTGAAAAAAAATAGTCAATTAGTTTTTATTTATTTTTAAGATTTTTTCAAGAAGCTTAACTTTTGAACCGTCTTTTTCAAAATGATAGAAATACATTCCATCCCAAGGAGTTCTTTCTCCAGTTTCGAAATCAGTTTTTACATACCAGTAATAAATTGCAGCCCAGTCATCACAGATAATCATATTCTGGAAATCACCCATGCAAATTAGTATTTGTGTGAATAACAAAAAAAAGGATTACCTAATAAGATAATCCCTTCAATCGCTAATTTATAAATGCAATTTTTATTTCTGTCTTGATGCAATAACTCCGCCATCGCAAACAATATCTGTGGCAGTCAGATAACTACATTTTCTATCAGCTATGCCTGCCAGCAAAAAGGCAATTTCTTCCGGTCGGCCAGCGCGTTTAATTGCTGCTTTTCTAGTAAAGGACATAGCTTCATCTCCTTCCAGTTTTCCCATTGGAGTTTCAAAAGTACCAGGTGTAACACTGACTATACGAATACCTTTATCTCCCAGCTTCAAAGCAGATTTCTTTGCATACCATATAACGAAATTCTTACTGAAAGAATAAGCAACACCTGTTCTGATCTTTTTAGGATAAATACTTACTTTTCGCACAAAAGCTTTTATAAAATCATCTAATGGTTCAGTCAGTGCTTTTAGAAAGATTTTTTTGGGAAGCATAAACTCTGGAACCATATAAGCAGACATGGAAGAAACATCAATAATGCAGCCTCCTCCTTTCATGTATTCTGAAAAACACTGATTTACAAGAACTGTTCCCAATGCATTTGTACGTATTAATTGTTCAGCAGTTCCCATATGAGGACTCATCCCTGCCGCATGAATCACCGCCTGAATCTGTCCTCGTTCAGAAGCAGTTTTCGCCAGATTCATAACTGACTCTTTGGAAGATACATCACAGCTTACAGCTTCACATTCAATGCCATCCTGTTTTAATTCAGCAATTGCATTTTCAAGTTTAGAAACTGTTCTACCAGAAATAATTACATAATGAGTTTTTCCCATAATGCGGGCAGTTTCCAGTCCCATTCCACTGCCGCCACCTGTAATTACACAAACTTCTTTCATATTTTTTTGCCTCCTGGTTCTGAATGGATTATGCTATTTTTCCTGTTTTCTTAAGCCATGCTACTTCATCACAAACAGTTTCTTCAAAGCTGCGTGGATTAAAACCAAGTTCATTACGAGCTTTTGAATAATCAAAAACATTGTTTCGGGCAAGATTCCATACGCTAAAGCTTGTAAGCATAGGCTTTTTGCCGGTTTTCTTTGCCTGTTTTTCCATTATGTGTGCCATAAAATAAGCCATCTTTATTGGAAGGAAGAAACTGATTTTTTTACAGTGAGCCTGATCAACCAGACTATTTGCAAAAGCTCTGAATGTTACAGGTTCATTTCCAAGAATATAACATTCACCCTGACGACCTTTTTCTGATGCAGCAATAAGTCCATCAGCAAGATCACGAACATCACAAAGATTAAATGAACCATCAATTCCAGCAGGCATTTTACCCTGAATAATCTCAATTACAGTTTTTGTAGTTTCACTTACAGAAAAATCTTCTGGCCCAAGAATACCTGTAGGATGAACAACAGTTGCATTCAAACCTTCACCTGCAGCATCAAGAACCTTCTGAGTTGCAAGAGCTTTAGACTGACTGTAGCAATCCTGCAATCCTTCTGTTCCAAAATGGTTGATTTCCTTAATTGCAGTTCCCTTAGGAAGTTCAGGAATTGCACCTGTACTAGAACAGTAAACAAGTTTCTTTACATTATATTTTTTGCAAAGGGCAATAACATTTTCTGTTCCGCCAACATTTACATCCATTACCTTCTGATTATATTCAGGATTTACAGTAACAATACTTGCAATATGAAGCACAATAATTTCGCTGTCTACTGGTACCTTAAAAAGCTGTTCAAGACTTTCCATATCACACAAATCGCCTTCTACAATTTCGGCTTCTCTTGGAACATAACTCATAGCTGGATCATTTTTCAAAACAAAGGCACGAACCTTTTCACCATTCTGTACTAATTTGCGGCATACAGTTCCACCTAAAAATCCTGCAGCACCTGTAACTAAATAAATTTTATTCATAAAAATCACCTCATAATTTAAATTTTCTGTGCCCAAGCACATCTTATGGCCTAAATATACAAGGTGATTTTTTCCAAAATGTTTTTGAATTGTTAATGTTTTGTTAATGTCGAATTTTTTTTTCAAAAAAAAAGGTTATTTAACAAGTTATGTTGAACTTATTAAACAACCTTTCTAAGTATTTAAAAACTATTTGCTTCTATTACAGATTGAATTTATATTCTGCACCAATGAATCCACAGATGGAATTTCTTGAAAAATCACTTTTCTGGAGATTATATTTTGTAGAACCTTCCTGTTTTGTTGAAATTACAGAAGGCAGTGCATCAATAGTTCCAAAGCCACCAAGTACCAATCCAAAATTATCTGTAATATACCATTTTGCATTTAAACCAGCTGCAAGTGTCATCTTCAGATCAGATGAATTTTCTACTGTGTTAGCACTAATCATAGATGCATTGATACCAGCA
>JAZQOB010000043.1:0-1661 GCA_045627625.1 Treponema sp. | reverse complement strand
AATACAGGTTTACAGGCTCAGGGAAAAAGACTTGCAAAATCAAAGTATGATGCTGATGAAAAACTTGTGGACAGCGTTCTTGAATATGTTCAGGGAATTGCAGAAGTAAAAGCCTACAATCTTGTAGGAGAGAAAAAAGCTGATTTTGACATGGCAAATGAAAATGTAAAGAATTTGTTTATCTGTCAGGAAACATCATTTATTCCTTTTTTATTTATTCAAACTCTTCTCCTGAAAGGCGCAGGTGTTTTAATTGCAATTGCGTCAATTGGGTTTTACCTTAATGGTTCTTTGGCTCTGGCAGACGCTCTTTGCATGATTATTTCTTCTTTCTTGGTATTTGCTCAGATGGAATCTGCGGGAAATTATTCTGCACTTTTAAGAAATCTTGATTATGGAATGGAACTGATTGAAAAAGTACTTGCTATCCCAGAAATGGACATTAACGGTGAAAATCTGGAACCTGTTAATCATAATATTGAACTGGAAAACATTTCCTTCAGTTATGACAAACGAAAAATCATTGATGGACTTTCACTTAAGATTCCTGAAGGCTCAACTACAGCTTTTGTAGGGCCTAGTGGCGGTGGAAAAACAACGCTGTGTCATCTGGTTTCCCGTTTCTGGGATGTAGATTCAGGTACTGTAAAGCTTGGTGGCAGAAATGTTCAGGATTACAGTATGAATTCTTTAATGAAGAACTTTAGTTTTGTTTTTCAGAATGTATATCTTTTCAAAGACACAATTGCAAACAATATTCGTTTTGGACAGAACGAAATGCCAATGGAAAAAGTGGTAGAAGCCGCAAAAAAAGCCTGCTGTCATGACTTTATTATGGATCTTCCAGATGGTTATGAAACTGTTATTGGAGAAGGCGGTGCAAGCCTTAGTGGTGGTGAAAAACAGAGAATCAGTATTGCTCGTGCAATTTTGAAAGATTCTCCAATCATTATCTTGGATGAAGCAACTGCCAATGTTGATCCTGAAAACGAAGCCGACCTTATTCGTTCTATTGATGAACTTACCCGTAGCAAAACCATCTTAATGATTGCCCACAGACTTAAAACTGTCCGAAAAGCAGACAATATTGTTGTAATTGAAAACGGCAAAATCGCAGAAAAGGGGAAGCACGAAGAATTAATTGCCAAGGGTGGGATTTATAGCCGATTTGTAGATTCAAGAAATCAGGCAGTTGGCTGGAAGATTTAAAATAATAAAAATGGAGGAGAAATAAAAATGAGAACCCCAAACAGATTAAACGGAAAAGATTTTGTAAATATCGGAATCTTTACAGCAATTGACTTTATTATTGTAACCGCAGCTGCAATGCTGGGGTTTATCCCAATTTTTATGCCTTTGCTTTGTGCAATTGCACCTTTAGTAAGTGGTATTACTTACATGCTATATTTAACAAAAGTCCGCAAGTTTGGAATGATCTGGATTATGAATATTCTTCTTCGATTTTTAATGTTTATTGCAGGTATGTCATATCACGCTTTGATAACCAGCTTTTTCACAGGCTTTGCTGCTGACCTAGTTTGCAAAAGTGGAAATTACAAAATTGCTGCAAAGGGAATTATTTCTCATGGTGTATTCAGTATTTATATAGCAGGTAATTTCTTTCTGCTTACATTTATGAAAGATAAATATTTTGCAACCCG
>JAZQOB010000042.1:0-3503 GCA_045627625.1 Treponema sp. | reverse complement strand
GTCTTACAGCAAAAGGTATTCCAGTATCTTGTGAAGTAGATATCTACGGATGTCTCTCTGAATTCATCGGTACAGTTGTTTCTGATGATACAGTTACACTCCTCGACATCAACAACACAGTTCCACAGGATATCTATGATGCAGACATCAAAGGTAAACATGGTTCTTACACAATCAAAGATACATTCATGGGATTCCACTGTGGTAACACAGCATCATCTAAACTTTCATTCTGCGAAATGAAATACCAGATGATCATGGCTCGTAACCTCCCACGCGAAGTTACAAATGGTACTCTTGAAGGAGATATCATGCCAGGTGATATTACATTCTTCCGTCTTCAGTCTACAGCTGATGCTAAGCTCCGTGCTTACATTGCTCATGGTGAAGTTCTCCCAGTTGCTACTCGTTCATTCGGTGGTATTGGTATCTTCGCTATTCCAGATATGTCAGCTTTCTACCGCCATGTACTTATCGAAGGAAATTACCCACACCACGGTGCAGTTGCATTCGGACACTGGGGTAAAGCACTTTACGAAGTATTCAAATATGTTGGCGTACCAGTAGAAGAAATTGGATACAACCAGCCAGCTGGTGTTCGCTATCCAACAGAAAATCCTTTTGCTTAATGCCTAAAATAGCAAATCCGTTAAAAACAACAGTCCATCGTGACTGTTGTTTAGGATTTACACAATAATGGCTTGCGAGATTTATCGAGCTAAAGGATTCGATGCGAGTTTGCTTGCAAACTCGGTAGTGAGCGTTAGCGAACGCAAAAACCCATTTGCTTAATTTTAGATTAGGTGAATATTAAGGAGGGGAAAGACTTCCCCTCGCTACAAATATAAAAGCTCGAGCAAAATTGCCCGAGCTTTTATATTTTCCGCTACCCTTTCTGAATTTTTCAATTCCTGTCTTTTTTTCTTTAAATGCCAAAATCTTTGTTTTTATGTTATAATTTTTCTTATAGATAATTATAAAAATCAGGAGTTAAAAATGAAAAATTATTTTGATCTTACTGGTCAGGTTGCTGTTGTAACTGGTTGTTCAACAGGGCTTGGTGTACAGATGGCCAAGGCACTTGCAAATCAGGGTGCAAAAATTGTTGCAATTGCTCGTCGTAAAGATAAAATTGACGAAGTAGCAAAAGAAATTGCTGATACATATAAGGTTGAAACTCTTGCAGTTCTGTGTGATATTACAGATACAGACAGAGTAAATGCTGCTGTTGATGAAATTATGGCTAAATTTGGCCGTATTGATATTGTAATCAATAATGCTGGTACTGGTGCAGTTGCTCCAGCTGAAGATATTACAGATGAACAGTTTAATGGTGAATTGAATGTAGACCTTGGTGGTACATTTAAAGTAGCTCGTGCAGTTGCTAAAAAAGCTATGATTCCTGCAAAATACGGAAGAATCATTAATATTGCTTCTATGTATGGTATGGTTGGAAATAAAGTTGCTCCAGCATCTCCTTACCATGCTGCAAAAGGTGGTGTTGTAAACTTAACTCGTGGTCTTGCTGCTGAATGGGGAAAATACAACATCAATGTAAATGCTATTTGTCCTGGATATTTCTATTCTCCACTTACAAAAGAAACTTTGGATAGTGAATTTTTCCAGCAGAATGCACAGACAATGATTCCTTTAAGCCGTTATGGAAATGAAGGTGAATTGGATACTGCTGCAATCTTCCTTTCAAGTCCTGCATCAAGCTATGTAACTGGTGTAATTTTACCAGTTGATGGCGGTTATACATCAATGTAAAAAAAGGAAACTGAAATATACCATGAGTGAAAATAAATTGAGTCTTCTTTTTCCTTATGGAGAAGATACTTTTAAATTATTACCAGAAACATCAATTCATGATTTGGGCATAGATTTTATTTGTGAAAAATTGTCCGAAAAGAGAGAAGAGCAGGATTTATTCAAAACCTTGCTTTCGAGAATGAGTGATGATTCTAGAAATACTGAATATCGTTGTGCTGTTTTCGAAGATATTTATAATAATCCGGAAATGTGCGATAACCTGATGAAAGTTTTAGGGCAGATTGATTATGAAAAACAGTACAGTGGTTTTTCTGGTCATTATGAAGAAACAGATTCTGCCTGGGAACTGCTTCATCGTTTGGAAGAGATTAATAATTATATTGTTTCTGTAGAGGCAATGTATAAATATCTTTCGGAAGTTGAATTAAAGTCTGAAGGTTTGAATAAGTTGAAAGACTATATTTCAAAAACCTTTGAAGACAATGGTTTTGCAGAACTTAAAAAAGATATTAAAGAACTCAAAACTTCAACTACAAACATTAAGAGTATTACAGTTGGTATTAATTTAAACGAAAAATATGAAGCTCATGGTATAGGTTTACTTTCGTTTAATAAAAAACAGTTTACAAAATCTACAGTTCTTAATGAATTTATTGCAAAGGTTTCTCCTAAAGATTCAATTCAGGAAGAAGCAGAATGGGATAAAAGCTATAAATATCATGAATTAACAAGCGAAGCCATGGATGGAGATTTCTTTGATAAGTTTGTGACTATCTCGAGAATTATCGATCCAAGAACTGAAAATGTTACATTCTACATGGATAAAATTGCAAATCTTTTGATTGGCAATATTTGTAGAAAGCTTAAGATGGTTCTTAAAAAATATGTGTACATTGCAATTACAGATGTAACTATGTTAATTCCAGAATTTATTTTTTATATTCGTTTTGCAAATTACATTAAATCAATGAAAGATATGGGCTTTAAATTTTGCCGTGCCAAAATAGCAGGGGATTCAAAAGAAAGAGCTTATATGGATGCAAAAGGAATTTATAATTTTAAGTTGCTTTCTGCTTTTGCTGAAACTTCTGGTCCAGATGGAATTATTACTAATGACTTAAGTTTTTCTTCAAACCAGCTGACATATATTTTAACAGGTGCCAATCGTGGTGGAAAAACAACTATTACTCAGGCGATAGGGCTTTTGTTTGTTCTTGCACAGGCAGGAATTTTTATTCCAGGCGAAAGTTTTGAATTTAATCCTGTAGATGGCATTTATACACATTTCCCTGCAGATGAAGATAAAACAATGGATTTGGGCCGTTTGGGAGAAGAATGTAAACGCTTTAAGGAATTGTTTGTTCAGTGTTCAGATTCCAGTCTTTTGCTTTTGAATGAAACTTATTCTACAACTTCATTTGAAGAAGGCTACTTCATTGCAAAAGATTCTGTTAAAGCGATTTTATCAAAAGGAATCAGAACAATTTATAATACTCATATGCATAAGCTGGCTTATGATATTTCCGAAATTAATCAAGGTTTTACCAATAAGGCTGCTTCTCTTGTAGTAAAAGCCGAAAATGGACAGCGTTCATTTAAGGTTGAAGTTGCTCCTCCAGAAGGAAACTCTTTTGCCAATGATATTGCTAAAAAATATGGCGTAACTTATGAAATGCTGATAAATGAAGATTTGACTGGAGAAAAATGAAAAGAAATTTCTTTATAACAAT
>JAZQOB010000041.1:0-20810 GCA_045627625.1 Treponema sp. | reverse complement strand
GGGGGTAATGCCAGCCTTGTATCTGGATAATAAGTTTCTTGATTTTACAGGTGGCATTCGTGGTGAAGTAATTATGACTCATCAGGTTCATAAGACTTTTTATCCCGATAAGGCAAACTGTCGAAATGCTGCCAATGGGTTGATGAAGCGTAAAGATGGGGAAGGTAGTGAACATCTTACTCTTATTGTTTACGATGCTCTTGAAGTTGGTGGAAATACTTATTTTTCAAACGAAGAAGAAAAAATTGATTTTCTTAAGAAATGTGGATTTAATGTTGTAAAGCTTGCTATCTGCAAAAGTCCGGAAGAAGTTATTGATTATCGTGCAAAAGTTATGGAGGAGCGTAAAACTTCTCTTGAATATGATATTGATGGACTTGTAATCAAAGAAAGAACAATTAATCTTGAAGATGCCAGTAGAGCTCGCCCAGACCGTCAGATAGCCTTTAAGTTCAGTCTGGAAGAAGCTGTAACTACTTTACGAGAAGTTGAGTGGAGTATTAACGGAGGAACTTATACTCCTGTAGGTATTTTTGATGAAGTTGAATTAAACGGGACAAAAGTTCAGAGGGCAAGTCTTGCAAATCCTTCTGTAATGGAAAGTCTTGGAGTTGAAATTGGAAGCCATGTTGTTGTTGTAAAGCGTGGAGAAATTATTCCAAAAATCGAACGAGTCGTAATCGAAGATAATATAAAAACTTCTCCAATTCAGATTCCTTGTGAATGTGAAGTCTGTAAAACTAAACTTGTAAACGAAGGAACCAGATTATATTGTCCTAATAAAAACTGCGATAAAAGAGTTTTACATCAGTTGTTGAAATGGCAGCAGATTGTTGATATCAGGGATTTAGGTGAAACTTTAATTACTTCACTTTTTAAGGATAAAAAAATTACTTCAATTTCGGATATTTATAAGCTGTCTGTAGAAGATTTAGTTCCATATTTCTTAAATGAAGAAAGTATTGAAGCTGAAAAAAAATCTTTAGGAGCAGAACGAGTTTACAATTCAATTCATTCAAGAACAAATGTCAGTCTTGCACAGTTCCTTGCAGGTTTTGATATTGAAAACTTTGGTGAAGTTCTTGCAGAAAAGCTTATTCAATCAACAGGTAAAAATACACTTGAACAGCTTTTAAGCACCACCGAAGATGAAATTGCTGCTGTTTATGGCTTTGCACAGATTACAGCAAGAACTATTGTTGAGGGCTTAAAAGAAAATAGTAAGGAAATGCTTGCTCTGGTTCAAGAGGGGATTATTACAATAAAAGCTTCAGCTACTGGAAAACTTGCTGGAAAATCTTTCTGTTTTACTGGCGAATTAAAGACAATGAAGCGTTCGGATGCAGAAAATCTGGTTAAAGAAAAGGGTGGAAGTACAAAATCTTCTGTAACTAAAGATTTGTCTTATCTTGTTACTAATGATACTTCTTCTGGTTCTTCGAAAAATCAGAAAGCGGCTAAATTTAGTATTCCAATCATTAATGAAGAAGAATTCCTTGAATTGGTGAAATAGGTTCTTATGAAAGAAAAGAAAATTGTTTTAATAAGTTCAATTATTTTTCTCTCAATTTTTCTTTACTTTATTATCTTTAATTTGATTTTTTATTCAGTAATTGTTTCTGCTTCTGAAGATATTCAGGGATATTCGCAAAATGAATATCTTCGAATTAAAATTTATGGTTCAACCTGGGATAAAGACTCAAATACTACCAGCGGACAATTTACAATTCTTGATGCTAATGGAAACGAACTTGCGGCAGTTGAGCGTTCCTGGAAAGGTTCTTATATTGCTGTAGAATTTCTTGCACTGGAAATTGATGGAAAGGAATATATTTTCCCGGATTGTATTTACGGAAAAAATCGTATCCTCGAAGGTAAAACACAGGAAGATAAAGGAACTTCTTTAAGTAAATATTATTTAGATAATCAAATGTGTCTTTTACCCGGCAATTCATCAGACAAAAAAAATAAAAAGCAGCTATATAGAATAGCCGCTTTTGCAGATTCAAAAATTCCGACTTTATATTTAGGTGAACGCCGCATTTATACAGTTGATTTATCTAAATGTAAAACCGGAGAATTTTATTCAATTATCTACGATGCCCAGAAAGGGTTTTCAATCGAAAAATATTAATTAGTATTCTACAGTTTCAAAAGCAAAGTCATTCAAAAAGAATTCAGGATGAACTGCACTTCCGTTCAAACGAATTTCCCAGTGGAGGTGAGGGCCTGTAGCAAGCCCTGTACAACCAGATTTACCAATCAATTCGCCAGCTTTTACCATGTCACCTTCTTTAACTAACATTTCATCAAGATGGTAGTAAAGGCTATATAAACCTGGCAAATGTTCGATTACAATACTCCAGCCTGTAGAATTTCTCATTTCGGCTAGAACAACTTTTCCATCGCCACAAGATTCAACAGGAGATCCTGTTGGAATTCCGTAGTCATTTCCATAATGAAGACTTGTAGAAGATTTTCCGTTTGAATATGCATAAATTCTTCTGTCTGCAAAATGGGATGTATATCTTGTAGAAGTTGTTGGAGATTTAAATGCTTTCAGATTATAAACTGCATCAGAATTAACAGAGAAAAGAATTTCATTTAATTTTTCAATCTGAGCAGCACGCTGTGGACTGTTATCAGTTTTAATTGCAGTGTTAGTAGGATTCAGGTAAATTGTTTCTTCATCAAAAACTCTGGACTTGAAAGTTAAAGGAAGATTAAATTCTCTTGCATCTTCTTCAGCCAGATTCAAAATAACTTTCAATGAATATTCTTTATCTGTAAGCCATGATGATAAAGGAACTGCAGCCATTAATTCTGTACAGCCGGCTTTTTTATTTTTATTTGTTGAATAAAAATTTGAAGTTTCAATAAGTTTTTTACCCTGGAAAAGTTTAAGCACTGCACTTTTTTCAGTTGTATCTTTTGATCTCTTGTTGCTTTTTGGAGTCTGAATTGTCATTCTCACAAAAATTGCATCACCAGGAAATAAAGTGTCTGTGTAAATCAAATCAATTCTTACATCTTCGTCCTGGTAGTTGGCTGTTAATCCAAATAAGGAAGAAGGAATAGAAAGAATAAAAATTACACACAATATTTTAAATAACTTGTTCATATATTTCTCCAAATTTATTCAGTTATATCTGGCTGCTGAATATCATCAATTGTAAGTTGTTTAGTTTCAATGCCGTTAAAATAACTTCGATTCATTTTATAAACTATATTGTAATAGTTATTGATAAAAATGTCTTTATTAAATCTGTCTCCATTTTTCCAATACATGGCAGGAAATTTATAATCTCCACAGTTGAAAGTCAGCTTCAAGTGAAGAGGTTCTTTTTTTCCAACAACCATTGCATCCTGAAGAATCACATTTTTAGACATAAAAGTAAGCTCTGGATTTTCAGCTCCATAAGGTTCAAATCTGTCTATAAGTTCAAAAACTTCAGGTTTTAAGTAAGAAGGGGGAATTTCTGCATCAATTTCTACAGCAGCAACTTCATCCGACAGATTTATACCAGGAAGAGCCGCTTTGATTTTTGCCATAAATTCATCCAGTTTACTTCTTTCAAAACTGAAGCCTGCTGCAAAGTCATGACCACCATGATTAATAAAGAAATCACCAAAGCTGTCAAGGAAGGTTGTAGCAATAAAATCTCTGCAGGAACGCATTGACCCAATACAGATATCATCGCAAAAAGTAACAGCAATAGCTGGAACTCCAAAATCCTGCATGAGTCGTGAGGCAAAAATACCTGTAACACCTTTATTGATTTCTTCATCGACAACTACACAAAGTTTATAGTTATTTTCTTTAACACTGTTTTGAGCAATATCCTGAACTTTAAAAACTGCTTTTGCAACTAAATCTTTACGCTGTTCATTAAGTTCACAAATTTTTTCAGCAAGAGATTCCCGTTCAGAAGGATTTTCAGAAAGCAATAGACTTAAGGCAATGTCAGACTGTCCAAGTCTTCCGGCTGCATTTAAGGCAGGGATAACAGTCCAGGATAAATCGGTGGAAGTTAAAGCTTCTACATTTATGCTCATTTTTGCAAACAGTTCTGCAAGCCCGATTCTAGGTTTGTCTTTTTTCATGGATGCAATACCGTTTCTCACAAAAATACGGTTTTCATCTTTCATTGGCATAATATCTGCAAGAGCAGCTAATGCAACCAGCTGAAGATCTTTTCGTTCTGCTTCCAGTTGAGATTTATGTTTGAGGGCAATAATTCTTTTACAGTAGGTTACATAAATATTGTAAAAAGCATTAATAGGAGTTTTTTCTTCTTCGATGTATTTTCCGATTGCAGAAAGATTTACAAGTTCACCAAGTGTTTTATTCTGGAACTGAGGAATAATTTTTGAAATTTCAGAAGAAAAATCCTGAATGCTGAATTCAATGCCTTTTCCAAATATTTCAGAAAGATAATTTTTGAGAACCTTTGCATTCCATCCAAAAATAACTTGTCCCTGTAAAAAGGAAATCAGTTTTGAATTATAGATAGAAGTTCCATAAGAAATTTTTTCTCTATACTGTTTGACCTTCACAAGATTTTTTACTTTTACACAATCAATATAAAGACATTTATTTTCAGAATCTTCTGTAATATCCATAAGACAGATTTCGGCATTGTAAAAATCTGTTTCAGCAAAACGAAGGGCAGATACCAGTTTATAGGCAACTGCTGCTCCAGAAATATCATGAAAAGGGTATCCTGAATTTTCTGTTTTAGGGTTAATAATGATTATTGCTTCAGGAAGATTTTCCGGAGGATTATGGTGATCTGTTACGATAACATCAATCTGTAAATCGTTGGCATGTTTGATTTCATCAAAATTTGAAATGCCACAATCTACAGTAATAATCAAGGAACCATCTTCAGCATAAAAATCATCAATGGCTTTTAAATTCAATCCATAAGGATCATCTGCCAGAGGAAGCTTCCATTGAACATCAAGTCCAATACTTTTAAGGTAAGAGTAGAGAATTGCAGTACTTGTAATTCCATCAACATCACTGTCACCAAAAATCAGAACTTTTTCGCCTTCTTCTTTGGCACTAAGGATTCTTTCTACAGCATCTTCTATAGAAAAACTCATGGAATAATCATTTTCCGAGTTTTCAGGATTAAACATAAAAGGGTTGTGCTGAAATCTTAAATCATCTTCAAGATAATAAAGCAGATCTTTTCCTTCTGTTACTCCTCTGCGAACTAAAATAGATGCCAGAATCTGATTAATATTGTATTTTTCACAAAGCGGTTCAATTTGCTGCCTTGTGACTGGCTTTTTAATAATGTTATTCAAAATATATATCCTAAATTTGTTTGTATACTAATTCATTTTTTTCAAAATTTTCACTGCTGTAAGTAATAGCAGTTTCGAGAAGATTCAGGGCAGGTGAAAGACATTCTTCATCCTTTCCAAATACTTCCATAATTAAATCACCTTTTAAAACTTTTTCGTATGAATGTTTGTGTAATATCATTCCTGCATCAGAACATACAGAATCAGAAGTTTTATTTCTTCCAACTCCAAGAGTAACCCCTGCAATACCAGTTTTGTATGCATCAATGAAAATATAGCCGTCTTCTTTTGCTCTTAATTCAGTTTTGAATTGTGAACGGCGTTTGCCAATCTGACTTAAAAGTTCCTCTGGATTACCACCCTGATCTTTTACATTTTCAAGGAATTTTTCCAGAGCTTTTCCAGATTGTACAGCATTTTTACACATTTCAATACCACTTTCCATATTTTCTGCAATATTTCCTAAAAGCAGCATTAAAGCTCCAAGAGCATAGGTTTCTTCCATAATGTCTTCTGGTCCCTTTCCTTTAAGACATTCGATTGTTTCTTCAATTTCAAGGAAGTTTCCGATTTTATTGCCCAATGGAGTATTCATATTTGTGATTAAAGCAGCAGCTTTTTTGCCCATAGCTTTTGCTGTATTTACAAGGAATGTAGCAAGGGCCTGAGCATCTGCTTTAGATTTCATAAAGGCTCCGCTACCATATTTTACATCAAACACCAAACCGTCAGAACCTTCTGCAACTTTTTTCGAAAGAATACTTGCAGTAATTAAAGGAATGGATTCAACAGTTCCAGTAACATCTCTCAAGGCATAAAGAATTCTATCCGCAGGAGCAATTTTTGTTGTTTGTCCTGTCATTGCATATCCAGTTTTTCCGATTAACTGAATGAATTTTTCTGGAGTAAGATTTGTTTTATAACCGTTAATTGATTCCAGTTTGTCTAATGTTCCACCTGTATGTCCTAAGGCTCTGCCACTCATCATAGGAACCTGAAGTCCACAAGCGGCAACAATTGGAGCCAGTGGTAAAGAAATTTTATCTCCAACACCACCTGTAGAATGTTTATCAACGAAAACTCCAGGTTTTACACCAAGTTGTTCTGCCTCTTTTGTATGAAGTTCAATTACATCTCCGGAGTGGAGCATTGCTTCTGTAAGATAACCGGTTTCTTCAAAACTCATTCCGTTGAAGAAAATTGCCATTAACCATGCAGACATCTGATATTCAGGAATAGAGCCATCTACACAGCCTTTTATCATGAATTGAATTTCTTCTTTTGTATTTTCTTTTGACTCAATAAGCTCTCTTTGTCCATTATCATTGGTAACAAAAAAGCCTCTTTTTTTAAGAATAATGTCAGCTGCTCTCATAGAATTCCCACTCCCGTTTCTATAGAATTTAACTTTGTTTCAACATTATTAATTATTAAGTGAAAAATAATATCCCGCATCTGAAAGTAAGTTTCTTCATCAACTTCAAGTTTTCGAACTTCTGCGGGAGTTAATACCGAAATTCCAGTAAAATAACGAACCCCATTTACTTTAATATTAAAGTTTCTATTATGTTCGTTGGAACAATCCTGGCAGATAAAATTATTTTCAATATTATTATAATAGGAAATATGCTCAGGTGCAAACTCATTACTTAAAAATGATTTTCCACAGCCCCCACATACAGATGCATCTGGTTGAACTCCAAGTAATTCAAGGTATCTCCATAAGAATCTTACAAGTCCAAGACGGCTTTGTTCTTCTGTAGAAAGTTCCATCCCATCCAAAAAACCTGCGGTTAGAGTAAAACATTCTTTACTGGAACCTGCACAACGGGTTTTAATGGCAAGTTCTGTTGCAAGAGAAGCTGCATACATTTTAAAAAGATTCTGACTAAAGGAAGCATGATAGCTTTTAACTTCAAAGTCACTGATTTTAATCTGATTTTTTTCAGGATTTTCATAAAGCCAGATTATTCCCGAATTCCACTGGGCAACAAGGGAACGCATTTTGCTTTTAGGACCACCGTATAAAGTTGCGTACAAAACACCTTTTTCCGGAGTAAAAACAGCCACTGTACTGTTGTTTTCACCTGCAGGTTTGAGACTCAAAATTATTGCGGGAGATGAATAGCTTCTTTGCATTTTCCTATATATATATTATAGCAAAGATTGTTTAAAAATCGGAAGTTTTTTTAATTAAAAATATAAAATGATTGCATTAAGAAAAACCTGTGGTGACGAAGTAATCCAGAAAATCTGAATGTGGATTAAAAAAATAACAGGGATAAAGAAGATTAAATGGTACTCAATCCCTTTTATCTCCTTTATCCCTGTTTCTTTTTAGTTATAGTAAGAAAAATAATTTAATTCTATCTGCGTTTATCCGCGTTCATCTGCGGTTAATTTTAACGTTTCTTCGTTATTTGCCTTGACCATAATAAGCATTAGGGCCGTGTTTGCGCATGTAGTGTTTGTTTACAATCCATTCTGGGAGTGGAGCCTGTTCTGGATTTAAGGCAAGAGTATTCAATGCCATTTTACAGATTTCTTCCAGAACTGTTCCGTTGTAAACGGCTTTGTCTGCAGTTTTTCCCCAGGCAAATGGACCATGTCCGCCACATAATACCATGTTTACTTCGCTTGGATTTAAGCCTAAATCAGCAAAGTGTTTTACAATCAAAAGGCCTGTTTCTTTTTCGTAATCAGCTTCAACTGCTTCTTTTGAAAGATATGGTGTACAAGGTACTGCTTTCTGAATGTGGTCAGCATGTGTTGTTCCAAACAACGGTACAGAACGAACTGCCTGAGCCCAGCTTACTGCATAAGTTGAGTGTGTATGAATTACACCACCAATTTCAGCTCCCATTTCAAGACCAAATTTTTTATAAAGAATTGCATGGGTTGGTGTATCAGAAGAAGGATTCATAGAACCATCAACTTTATTACCTTCAACATCAATAATAACCATTGATTCAGGTGTCAATTCTGGATAAGGAACTCCAGATGGTTTAATTGCAAAAACACCCTTGTCTTTATCAAAAGCAGAAACATTTCCCCATGTATAAAGAGCAAGATGGTTTTCTGGAATTTTCATATTAGCTTCATAAGCTTCTAATCTTAAACTTTCGTATGTCATAATTTTTTCCTTTAATTATTCTACAGATTTTCAACTGCTGCTTTTTCGATAGCAAGACCTTTCATATATCGTTCAAAGAAGATATTGAAAGAATCAACTAAGTCAGCTTCTGGTTTAGCAGATTCAGTTTTACAAGAACCAAATACTTCTTTATTCAAGAATTCTGGGAGTTCTTTACCTTTTTTATCTGCTCTGTAAGAAGCGAGAATAGCCATACCCCATGGACCACCTTCGCCAGCAGTTTCCATTGCAGATACTGTACATTTCATTGCAGCCGCCATGTATTTAAGACCTGCTTCTGTTTTGAAATATCCACCGGCACCATACATAGATTCTACAGGAACCCCTTCATCATAAAGAATGTTCATTCCGGCTCTTAATGCTCCAAGAGAAGTAAACATCTGAGTTCTCATAAAGTTTGCAATTGAGAAGTTTGCATTTTCTGAACGGGCAAACAATGGACGACCTGAATTAAAGCCTGTTATTGTTTCTCCTGAAAGATAGTTATATGCAAGTAATCCACCGCAATCTTTATCTGCTTCGAGAGATTTTGTAATGAGTTTGTTGTAATAGTCACCAAGGTCTGCTTTATTATCAGGACAGATTGTATCAACAACTTCCTTGAAAAGGTTAACCCAGTAGTTGTGTTCACCTGTACAGTTATTACAGTGAACCATTGCAACAGGGCGTCCGTCTGGAGTTGTAACGACATCAATAATTCCAGGGTAAACTTTTGAAAGATCTTTTTCCAAAACAACCATACTGAAAACTGAAGTACCAGCTGAAATATTACCAGTTTTTACTGCTACAGAGTTAGTTGCAGCCATACCAGTTCCTGCATCTCCTTCTGGAGGACAGAATGGAATACCAGCAGAAAGTTCACCAGTAGGATCAAGGAATTTAGCACCAGCTTCTGTCAAAGTACCTGCGTCATCACCTGCCATAAGAACTTTTGGGAATACATCTGCAATCTTAAAACCAAAAGCTTTTACTTCTGGAAGAGCTTCGAACATTGCACAGTATTCTTTTTTATAATCAGCAGATTTTTTGTCAGCCGACAATTCAATTGGGAACATACCAGAGGCATCTCCAACTCCAAGAACTTTCTTTCCTGTAAGCATATAGTGAATATATCCTGCAAGGGTATATACATTCTGGATTTTAGAAACATGTTCTTCTTTATTCAAAATAGCCTGATAGAAGTGAGAACCTGACCAGCGTTCTGGAAGAGGATAGTTAAACATTTTAGAAAGTTTAGCAGAGGCTTCACCAGTAATTGTGTTACGCCATGTTCTGAAAGGAACTAAAAGATTATCGTCTTTATCAAATGCAAGGTAACCATGCATCATTGCCGAAATACCACCGGCCTTAAATTTTGTAAGTTTGATTCCATATTTTTCAGAAACATCTTTCTTCAGATCTGCATAACAAGTCTGAAGACCTTCGTGAATCTGAGAAAGTGGATAAGTCCAGATTCCATTATCTAATGTGTTTTCCCAGGTATAAGAACCATTTGCGATTGGTTCATATTTATCGTTAATCAATACAGCTTTAATTCTTGTAGAACCAAATTCAATGCCTAATACAGCGTTTCCGCTTTCAATTAAATCTTTATTTGTCATATACAATTTTTCCTTATAATAGAATTATATGTCAGTTTCAAATTTATTGAAATACAAAATTTTCCGTAATTTTGTTGGAATTTTTACATAAGTTTTTATAGTAAGTATACGGGTTTGATTATATAATTTTAGATATGAATATTTCTAATTTATCAAAGATTCAGACTCTTTTTGATGAGTCGGTAAAGTTAAATAAAGTTGCCGGAATAAACTGTCTTGTATGTCAGGATAATAAAGAACTTGGATATTATCAGGCAGGTTATGCATCTATTGAAAATAAGATTCCTTTTAACCGTGATACTATCTGCCGTTTATTTTCTATGTCTAAACCTGTTACTTCTGTAGCAGCAATGATTCTTGTAGAGGAAGGAAAACTGGATTTAGGCGAAGAATTAGGTTATTACCTTCCAGAGTTCTGGAATCTAAAAGTTTGTAAAGACGGAAAGATTGTAAAAAGTGCAGGAAATATTATTATTCAGGATTTAATGAATATGACTTCCGGCTATACTTACGGTGCTTTCTGGGACGGAGCTTGTGATGGAGAAAAACAAACTTCAGCTTTGATTAATGAATTAAATAAAGATGTTTCAACTCATAGCTTTAAGATTTCCACAATGGAATTTGCTAAACGACTTTCTGAAATTCCTGTGTCTTTTGAACCCGGTTCAAATTACTGTTATGGATTGTCTGCTGATTTAGTAGGGGCTGTAATTGAAAAAGTTTCAGGAATGAAGTTCAGTCAGTTCTTAAAGAAACGACTTTTTGATCCTTTAGGCATGAAAGATACTGATTTTTATGTTCCAGCAGAAAAACAGGGTAGATATGCCAGTGCATATGCAAGAAAAGAATCAGATGGAAAATTTTCTCTTGAAAAAATTGACTGGCCAAATCTTGGTATAAGCAGTGATATGTCCAAAGCACCTTCTTTTGAATCTGGAGGAGCTGGCTTATGTTCAACTATTGATGATTATATGAAATTTGTTTCCATGCTGGTAAATGGTGGTGAATTAAACGGGGTAAGAATCCTTAAAGAAAAGACTGTTGAATATCTGTCTTCAGCACATCTTAATCCTAAACTTCAAAAGTGTTTCGAAGATAATATGCCACATCTTTCAGGCTATTCTTATGCTAATTTTATGAGGGTTGCAATTGCTCCTGGTTGTTGCCGTGCTATTACAGAAAAAGGTGAATTTGGATGGGATGGCTGGCTAGGACCATATATGTCGGTAGACTTAAAAAATAAACTGGCAATTGTAATGCTTATGCAGAGAACCGATTCTGGAACAAATGACATTACTCGTAAAATGAAGAATATTGTATATACTGCTCTATAGACTTTATTCTAAATAATTACTATACTATAAAATGAATTACTTTATGAGGGGTTTTAAAGAATGATTTTCCCATTGGAACAGTTAGTAGAATTCAATGACAATATTTATGAAATTACTGTTGCCGCAAGCCGCCGTGCTTATCAGATGGCAAAAGTAAAAGATCCTGAAATTGCTCAGAATTATGACAAAGTTGTTTGTGTTGCTGCAAAACAGCTTTTTACAAACAAAGTAAACTATCGTATTGAAGAAAAGAAGTAGTGCAAATACCTGTAATTGTAATATTTGCACCTACAGCTTCAGGAAAGACTGCCTTAACTAGAGAATTGTTTTCTAAAGGGGGCAGTCATTTTATTTTAAATGCAGAAATTGTAAGTGCAGATTCCCAGGCGGTTTATAAGTTCATGGATATTGGAACTGCAAAACCCGAGCCTGAATTATGCAGTTTAATTCCTCATCATATGATTGATCTTGTTGAACCAGATACTCAGTTTACAGTTGCAGAGTTTATCGAAAAAGCAGATTCTGCCTGTAAAGATATTTATTTACGGGGCAAGATTCCTGTGGTATGTGGTGGAACAGGCTTTTATATCCGTAACTTTTTATATGGTCTTCCAACAACTCCTGAATCAAATGAAGAAATCAGACAGATGCTTCAGAAAAGAATAGAAGCTGAAGGTAATGAAGCTTTGTATGCAGAATTACAGATTGTAGATCCTGAAAGTGCAGCAAAAATTCATGTAAATGATGCCTACAGAATCTGCCGTTCCCTGGAAGTTTTTTATGCGACTGGTAAAAAAAGATCTGATTTTCTTTTAAGTTCTAAATTAAGGGAAGAATATAAATTTATTTTTATTGTTCTGGAACCTCCAAGAGAACTGCTGTTTGAGAGAATTAGAAAACGAGTAGAAATAATGTTTGATAACGGTTTAAAGGCTGAAATCGAAAAACTTAAAAGTCTTGGATATAACGAAAATAGTCCGGGATTAAAAGCCATTGGTTATAGTGAATGGTTTAAATCAGAGGATGAAAAAGAAATATTTGAAGCAATTGTTCATAACAGCTGTAAATATGCAAAAAAACAATATACCTATATAAGGGATATTCCAGGAAGTATTATTATTCCTTTTGAAGCAACTTCAGAAGATATTGATAAAGTTGCCAAAAAGATTTGTCTTGTTCTTGACGAAAATCAATAATTCTGTAATACTTTACCTACTTTATAAAGTAGGAGTGCCATCGTGCCTTGTGGAAAGAAAAGAAAACGCCAGAAGATGGCGACACATAAGCGTAAGAAGATGCTTAGACGTAATCGACATAAGAGCAAGTAATTAATGACTTTTGTCATTTTGCTTTTTTAGTTGAAAGCTTGTGCCGATAAGACCGCGTAATATTTACGCGGTCTTTTTTTTATCTATTTACCCAATGCTTTATAAGTTTTATAATTAAATTCCCTATAAATAAATTAACGGAGAAAAAAATGCTTTCAGAAATAAAGTCTCCTGCAGATATAAAAAAATTATCTCAAAAAGAAATAAATAATCTTGCACAAGAAATTAGAAATACAATCATAAATGTAGTTGGAAAAAACGGTGGTCATCTTGCAAGTAATCTTGGAATTGTAGAAGTTACACTGGCACTTCATAGAGTCTTTAATTCCCCAGAAGATGCAATAGTATGGGATGTAAGTCACCAGTGTTATGCACATAAACTTTTAACTGGCCGTTATAAAGATTTTTCTACTTTACGACAGAAAGATGGTGTTTCCGGATTTACAAATACAGCAGAAAGTGAACATGACTTTTTTATTAATGGACATTCTTCAACTTCAATCTCTTCTGCTTTAGGATTATTGACAGCTAAAAATCTTGAAAATGAAAAAGGCTATGTTATTGCTGTAATTGGTGATGGAGCATTGACTGGTGGTCTTGCTTTGGAAGGGCTTTCTCATGCAGGCCAGCTCAGTAAAAATCTTATTGTAATTCTTAATGATAATCAGATGTCCATTGACCATAATACTGGTTCTATTTCCAGATATTTGAGCCGACTTTCCATGTCCAGAACATATCAGTCTGTCAGATACGCAATTGATCGTGGAATCGACAAAATTCCATATCTTGGAAGACATCTTGAAAAAGTTGTTTATAGATTTAAAAGGTCTTTAAAAGGTCTTTTACTTACAAATAATCTTTTTACAGATTTAGGTTTTGAATATGTAGGTCCCTTAAATGGACACAACGAACGAAGTCTCGAAATTGTCTTGAATAAAGTAAAAAAACTTCATAGACCTGTTGTTGTTCATGTAGTAACTAAAAAAGGAAAGGGGTATGCACCTGCCGAAAACAGTCCAGAAATTTTCCATGGTATTGGACCTTTTAATATTGCGGATGGAAGTTATGAAAAATCAGATAAAATTACTTTTACTGATGCCTTCAGTAAGATAATTACATCTGCTGGTGAAAAAAATAATAAGGTAGTTGCAATTACTGCCGCAATGGCAAAAGGAACCGGGCTTTATGAGTTTTCTCAAAAGTTTCCTAGAAGATTTTTTGATGTAGGAATTGCAGAAGAACATGCTGTAACTTTTGCAGGAGGATTGTCTAAAGGGGGAATGCTTCCTGTTGTTTGTATTTATTCTACCTTTATACAGCGTGCTATCGATCAGCTTTTTCATGATATAACTTTGCAGAATGCCAAAGCAATTTTTATGCTTGATAGAGCAGGGGCTGTTCCTGCAGATGGAGTAACTCATCAGGGAATATTTGATATTTCACTTTTCAGACCAATTCCAGGCTTGACAATATTCAGTCCTGCAACTCAAAAAGATCTGGAACTTTGTTTTAATTGGGCAGTGGAATCAGAAGGTGCAGTTGCAATTCGTTATCCTAAATTAAATTGCCCGGATGAAGATGAAGCATTTTCTCTCCCAGTAGAAATTGGAAAAGGGGTTCTAGTAAAAAACTATTTAAATTCTGAAAATCTGGTTGTTTGCACAGGTGGAATATATTCTGAAGTTGTGCTGGCAGTTAATAAACTAAAGGAACAAAATATTACAACTGATATTTATTCTTTGAGATTTATCAAGCCTCTTGATGAAGAAAATTTTATTGAACTTGCAAAAAAATATAAAAAAATTATTTTTGTTGAAGACGGGGTTATTACTGGCGGTGTTTCTGAATATTTAAGTCTTTTACTTTCTCAGAATAAACTGTTTAATTTCAAGGTTTTAGGATTTGAAGATAAATATTTTGAACATGGAACTAGAAGTGAAGTTCTGGAAGCTGCCGGTCTTTCTGTGGACCATATTTATAAAGCTATAAAGGATTAAATTTTATGCTTACTATCAATATTGGAAAAAGAATTATTTCAACTGATAAACCTGCTTTTGTAATGGGAATTGTCAATGCAACACCTGATTCCTTTTTTAGTAAAAGTCGGGGTGATTACAAACTGGCAATGGAGTTAATCAAGCAGGGTGCAGATATTCTTGATATTGGTGGTGAATCTACAAGACCTGGGTTTACAGAAGTTTCTGCAGAAGAAGAAATAAAAAGAATTGTTCCTTTAATCGAAAAAATCCGTCAGGTCAGTAATATTCCTATTTCGGTAGATACAAGAAAAGCTTCTGTTTTAAAAGCCGCAGTTAATGCTGGAGCAGATATTTTAAATGATGTTTCTGCAATGGAAGATGATTCTCAAATGGTTCAAACTGTAAAAGAACTTGATTGTGGTTTGATTTTAATGCACAGATTTAATGAACCTGAAGAAAACCGGATAACTGATTCAAAAGTTGTAGAAAAAGTAACTGATTATCTTTTGGAAAGAGCTGCTTTTGCAATTAACAATGGTGTTGAAAAAGAAAAAATCATTCTTGATCCTGGAATTGGTTTTGGCAAAACAACCGAAGAAAATCTGCTTTTAATTAAAGACTGCAAGATTTTGTGTCAGACTGGATATCCGGTTCTTATGGCTCTTTCCAGAAAAAGGGTAATCGGTTATATGACTGACACAACTGTGGATGAACGATTAATTGGTACCGTTTGTGCAGATTTTGTTGCAGTTGAAAGAGGGTGTCAGCTAATTCGTGTTCATGATGTAAAAGAAGCGGTTGATTCCTTAAATGTTATGAAATATCTTTATTAATATGATATAATAGAAAAAAGGTATTTATATGCAGGGTTTTGATAGATTTTTACATATCTACAGTTACATTGTTCCAGTTCTCGATATCGTAGTTTTAGCTTTTCTTTTATACAAGACAATTGATTTTATTTCTAAAACAAACAGTATTCAGATTGTTCGTGCTACATTCATTATCTTTCTTGCTTTTTTACTTGCCTTTTTGCTTCAGCTTAAGACCGTACTCTGGATTATGAAAAATATTGCTCCAGTTCTGGTTATTGCTTTTGCCGTTATTTTCCAACCCGAAATTCGAAAATTATTCCTTCGTATTGGACAGAACCGATGGTTCTCTTTTGGTAACCGTTCAAAGGATACATATATTGATGCGGTTTTAACTGCCGCTGATATTCTTTCTAAAAAGAAACGCGGTATGCTGGTTGTTTTTGTAAGACATACAAAACTTGATCACATTTATAAAGCAGGTACTATGCTTAATGCAGATTTGACTTCAAATCTTTTGATTACAATTTTTGGTCATGATACTCCTTTGCATGATGGGGCGACTTTTGTTCAGGATGGAAAAATCATTTCTGCTGGAAACTTCCTTGAATTAAGTCAGGATTTTACAATTGCAAAAACTTTTGGTACTCGTCATAGAGCCGCTCTTGGTATTTCAGAATCTTCTGATGCTGTTGCTTTAGTTGTTTCAGAAGAAAGCGGAGCTATAAGTCTTGCTTATGATTCTCAGATTTCCTATGACCTTTCTTTTGAAGAATGTCGTAAGATTCTGGAAAGTCTTATTATGATTAAATCTGATGCTAAAAAAGTGGAGAATGAAAATGGAAACTAAATCAAAATTTTTCGATACTCTTCGCCACAACTGGTATATAAAGCTTTTATGTCTTATTGCTGCAATTTTAATTTACATTTTTTACAAAACTTCATTAATTGATTCAAAAACCTTTGTAATTCCTCTTCAGGTCATTGAAAATGGAACTGTAACTTGTGTGGAAGAACCCAAATCAACCATTAAAATTGTAGTTAGAACTGATTCTGAACATATGGCTTCAATTCATAATGAAGATTTTACAGCTTCAATCAATTTGAATTATCTTACAAAAACTGAAACTGTGAATATTCCTGTAAAAATTAATTTTCCATCTTCTTATCTGACCTTAGAGCCTTTTGAAGTTCGATCAGAACCAGAATCGGTTAAAGTAAAAGTCGAAAAGAAAGATGTTGCCTATATCAAATTAAATCCTATTTTTGTAGGTGAGCCTGCCCATGGTTATCAGGTGTCTGAAGTTTTTATAGAACCTGAGTATGTTGAAGTTTCTGGAGCAGAGTCTGTACTTAAGGCTACAGATTTTATTAATACCACTGCAGTTGATATTTCAAATGCAAGAACAGAAATTACTAAGAGTGTAACTCCTATCGAAATTAATAAACAGCTTAAGGTTTTAAACAAAGGACCATATACAGTAAAAATTGGTTTTGATGTTCAGCTTATGGAAAAAACTTTCGATTCAGTTCCTGTTTATGTGAATGGGTTATGGCCTGATTTAAAAGTTGAAACTCCTGTAGAACCTGTTAAAGTGATTCTAGAAGGTTCTGTTAATGCCCTGGAAAATTATTCTTTACCTGCAAATTGTTGTGTAGTTGATGTTACTGAAATTTCAGAGCCTGGTGTTTATGAACTTCCATTAAATTATTATTTTGCTTCAAGTCTAAAACTTAAAGATGCTCCTATTGAAAAAGTTACTGTCACTCTTGTAAAAAATACAGAGCAGCCTGGTGAAAATGAAGTAAAGGATGAACAGGAAGGTGATAATTCTAATGAAGTTCCTGCTGCAGCTGAAACAAAGGAAGACTAATGATTTTTGGAATTGGAACTGATATTACCGATACTTCACGATTTAAAGACATTGTTTCTGATCAGAAAAAAATTAACCGCTTTTTTAACGAAAAAGAGCAGCTTGAAAATTCAAATCTTCAATTGCTTATGGAGCATTATTCCAGCAGATTTGCCGCAAAAGAAGCATTTGGAAAGGCTTTGGGAACTGGAATAAGAGATTTTCCTCTTACAGATATTTTTGTTCAAAAAGATGCTTTAGGAAAACCTGAGCTTGTAGTTCAGGGAAAAGCTCTTGAAAAATTGAATAAAATAGCCGGGAAGTGTAAAATTCATTTGAGTTTAAGTCACGAAAAAAATTATGCAGTTGCATATTTAATAATTGAACAGTTATAATATATTTATATAGATAAACAGGAGAAATAATGGCTTCATCATCTTCAAAAAGTTCAGATAGCGAAAAAAAACCTTCACTGTCCTATTGGTCAAAAGATAAATTAATCTGTCCAGTTTGTAAAAAGCCCTTTGCAAAAGAAATCATGCGAAGCGGTAATGGACGAATGAATGCCGGTGACCTTTCAGATGAATTACATCGTGAATTTAAACCTTCTCTTAAATATGGCCGAGTTTATCCTTTGATTTATGAAATTGGTGCATGTCCTAATTGTTACTGTGCTTTCTTCTGGAACGATTTTAATGAAATTAAAAAATCTGAAATTATTGATAGACTTTATGATCATTCTGAAAAACGAAAAGAAGCCTGCAATAATATTTTCCCTTATTTTGACTTAAAAAATGAAAGAACTCTTTTTGACGGCGCCGCTATGTATTATCTTGCATTGCAGACTTATGACGACTGTGATGTAGATATGCTTCCAACAATGAAGAAGGCTATTATTTCTCTTCGTCTGGCATGGCTTTCAAAAGAAGTTCATGATAGATGTAGTGGTCATAATTACGATTATATTTCCCAGGTTTTCTATAGAAAAGCTTTATTCTTTTATCAGCAGGCTGTTATTAATGAAACTGCCAGAACTGAAAAAAGTTCAACACTTGCAAACATGGGTCCTGATATGGATAAAAACTATGGTTGGGATGGTGTAATCTATCTTTGTGGTTTGCTGGAATATAAATATGGTCAGAAAGAAGATATCCAGCTTCGTCTTAAAAAATTAAGTGAATCTAAAACTGCTATTGCCAGAATTTTCGGTTTAGGTAAATCTTCAAAAAATAAACCGGGTCCTTTACTTGAAAATGCCCGTGAGCTTTACGATCAGCTTGTAAAAGAATTAAACGACGACGATATCTAATCTATTATGCGAAATATTTTACTGACGATTTCTTATGATGGTACTGACTTTTGCGGATGGCAACGCCAGGATATGCATGGTCATGAAGCAGAACGAACAGTGCAGGGAGAAGTTGAAAAAGCTCTTGCAAAACTTCATAAGCAGAATGTAACTCTATATGGTTCAGGAAGAACTGACAGTGGTGTCCATGCAACTGCTCAGGCTGCAAATTTTTATTCTCCAATCGATTCTATTCCTGCGGAAAATTATGTAAATGCTCTTAATTGCTTTTTACCTCAGGATGTCAGAATTATGAAGGCGGTTGAAGTTCCTGAAGAATTTAATTCCAGAACTTCGGCTACCAGCAGAGTTTACAGATATTTTATTTCTTTTGATAATTCACTTTTAGCTTCAAATACAAGATATGTCTGGAAAGTAAAAAACTATACACCAAATCTTGAGCGATTGAATCATTTTGCTTCCTGTTTGAGAGGCGAGATTGATTGCGCGGCTTTTGCTGCCAGTGGAGATGATTCTGTTTCTACTTTCAGATATTTAGATGATGCTTTTTTCTTTATGCAGAAAGATATGTTCGGTAATGATGTGCTGGTTTTTCAGATTGAAGCAAATGCTTTTTTATGGAAAATGGTCCGAACTCTTACAGGAACTTTAATCAACCTTGATAAAGAAAATGCTCCTTTAGATTCTATGGAAAAAATCCTTCAGTCTAAAGACAGAAAACAGGCAGGAGTAACAGCCCCTCCGACAGGATTATTTTTATACGAAATCAAATTTGACGGAATCAGAAGGCATCCATAATCTTATAAAAGGGTAATAGGGTCTACATCGTATTCAATGTAAACTCCCTGATTATGAGTATAATTAAACAGAAGTTTTCTTGCGGCAGTTTGAAGCGGAATAACAGAGTTCCCCTTTAAAAGAATCTGAAATCTATAGTTCTGATTAATTTTTTCAATTGGACATTCAGCAGGTCCTATTATTTCAACACCCTTAATTTTTTCTGCGGCAATAATCTTTGCTGCCTGTTCTGCAGTTTCCATGGCAAGAGTTTTACTGGCACTTCTAAATACAATTCTTACAAGTCTGCTGAAAGGTGGAAATTCCAGCATATTTCTTTGAGCAAGTTCGTAGGCATAAAAATCATCGGTTTTACTCTGGCAGGCAAAAAGAATTGGTTCTCTGTTTGGATTGTAGGTTTGAACAATAACTTTTCCATCAGGGAAATATCGTCCTGCTCGACCAGCAACCTGTGTAATCAGAGAAAATGTTCTTTCAGAGGCTCTAAAATCTGGCATATGAAGTCCTGAATCAGCCATAATTACACCTACTAACTGAAGGTTTGGAAAATTCAGTCCTTTTGCAACCATTTGAGTTCCCAAAAGAATATCATATTTGCCGTTTTTAAAATCTTCCAGAGTCTGTAAAAGTTCTTCCTTTGATTTTAAAACATCTGTATCCATTCGGATTACTTTTGCATTTGGAAATTTTGCTCTGGTTTCTGCTTCGATATATTCAGTTCCAAATCCTGAAGTTCCTATATCCAAGGAGCCGCATTGAGGACAGCTTTCTGGTGGAGTTGTAGACCAGCCACAATAATGGCATTTTAAGCGGTAATCATATTTGTGAAAGGTCATAGGTACAGAACAGTTTTTACAGACTAATTCAAAACCACAGGAATTACACTGGAAAAAGTGAGTAAAACCTCTTCTGTTCAGAAATAAAATTACCTGATGTTTATTGTCCAGTGTTCTCCTGATTTCTTCTTCAAGTGGCTGTGAAATACAACCATCGTTATTGTAATAATTTAAGTTTACACAGGAAATTTCTGGCATTTCACCGCCTGCAAGTCTTTTTGTAAGACTATGTTTAGAAATGATTCCTTTGTGCATCATAAACCAGGCTTCTACAGATGGAGTAGCACTTCCCATTACAAGAGGAATTTTTAAACTTGTACATCGATGCATTGCAACCTGTCTTGCATGATAACGGGGAGTATTGTCGGATTTATAAGAACCATCATGTTCTTCATCAATAATAATTACGCCCAAATCTGGAGCCGGGGCAAAAACTGCACTTCTGGCGCCTACAATTAGCCTGGCTTCTTTGTGCATTATTCTGTGCCAT
>JAZQOB010000040.1:0-1696 GCA_045627625.1 Treponema sp. | reverse complement strand
CGCATCACTTTTCTGGAATGGTCCGGCAGCTTTTTTGGAAGAAGGAAATTATTCAAAAGTCGAAGCGCTTGGAACTGCAGGATTTTTCATGAACCCGGATTTAAGATTTTGTATGGATTTGAATTCTGAATATTCTTTCGGGGAAAAATTTAATTCGGAAAAAATTACGGTAAAGCCTTATGTAAAACTTGAAAAATATTTTTCTGAAAATTTGATTTCAGAATTTTGTTCTCAGGCAGTTTTTAATCCTTTCAAAAATGAAAAAATTTTTGATTCATGGGATTCAGTTTTTTCTATGAACTGGTCACCATGTTTTTCGGTGGAAGAGAATTCATTTTCGAAAATTATTTTTGCTTCAAGTGTGGCTTACGGAAAAGGAAGTTGCAGTCTGAGCGGTTATGAAAAAGGTCTTTCTTCGAATAGTTGTTTCGCAGAACGAGTTATAAGGTCTGGGTACAGTGAAGAAGAGTTATGCTGCAAAGAATATGTTTACGGATCATTTGAGACACGGTGGAACGCAACTGTTTTGAATGTGTCTCCAATTGTAAAAATAAGGCTTCAGCCTTTCGGATTTACCGACCTGGCATTTATGGATGGGAAGTTCAGAAATGCTTTTGGCGGTGGAACCAGAATCCTCTTGGATAATCCGGTGTTTGCATATTTTACTTTGTGCTACGGATGGAACAGTTTGGGAGAAGGGAAGTTTGTTTTTACAGCAACAAAAGGATTTTAAGATTTAAGGAGAAATAAAAAATGAAAAAAACAATTTTAGGATTTTTGATAATGATGACAGGATTTTTGCTTTTTGCAAATGAACCTGAATATTTGACAAAAGGAAAAAAGCTTCATGATGAAGCAGGTAAAGGTGGAACTGAAAAAACAATCGAAGAATGTAAACAAGTTCTGTTTCCATACATTGAAAAAGATATGACCGCCCGTGCTTACTATGGAAGCGCCGTGACAATTGAAGCAGGATTTATTGCAAATAAAAATCCAATGAAGGCGCTGGAACTTCTAGAACAGGGCTCAAAGTTGATTGATGAAGCCGTGGAAAAAGATCCTGAAAATGTGGGAATAAAAATCTTAAGACTTTCAAACGGAATGAGTGTAAGCAGCGCATCTCCTTACAAAAGATATTTTGTAATTCAGAAGGACGTGAAATATTTTGAAAATGAAAAAAATATTTCAAAGCTTGATGATGAAACAAAGGCTCTGGTTTATCTGAACCTAGGGCTTTTCAAAATTGAAGAAGGAGACCTGGATACAGCATTGGATTATCTGGAAACAGCGGTAGAAGTTGCACCTGCATCTGAAAGTGGGAAGGCCGCCGAAAAAGTTCTGGCTCGTTACGAAGAATAAAAAAAGGAGGCATGATAAAAAAGTAAACGAACAAGCGGTATTGTGATACGCTGAAGTGATTCAGCGGAACCCAGGCATCAGTTCGTCATATTTTGTAAGGACAAAGATCCTTGTAGAGGAGAATGAAGAGCTTTTGCCGCATCATACTATAGTCGTTTAAGACTGAATGGGAGATTGGAACACTATACCGATTAGGCTTTCCGCAGACGAATCAAAACGGAGGTCATCATGACATTTTTTATTGGCGTTGATTTGCACAAGACACAGTTTACTGTTCATGTGCGTACTGAAGAAAAAGTTGAGTCTTTGGATCAGATTAAACAGTATCCGACGACAA
>JAZQOB010000039.1:0-2159 GCA_045627625.1 Treponema sp. | reverse complement strand
CCCTTTGCCAGTGTTTTGTAAAACCACATGTTCAAAATGTGATGAACTACAAACAACGCAAAAAGTGCCATTCCGGCATAAGCATGCCAGCCCAAGTTCCGAACAGTTCCATGACTCATCAGGAAGATAAAGTCAAAGTACATGAGGATATCAACAACGATTTTTGTAAGTTTTGTTTTTGTCATAAATTACAATCCGCTGTTTTAAAGCCATCCTTTTACAGCTTTTTCAGTTGCAGCTTTATCGTTCTGAGCAGTTGTTCCACGGAGTGAAAGGGATTTTGTAATCTTAGCCTTTGGTTCTGCCTTTTTAAGACTTGATTCAAGACCGCCAGAACCGCTTCCTTCGTGAGTCACAAAAAGACGGATTGTTTTTCCTTCAAGATTCGCTTTTTCTAAGAATGTATAAACAAACATTGGAAAATCGCCCCACCAGTTTGGAGAGCCAAGATAAATTGTGTCGTATCCGCTTAAATCTGGAATATCTCCTGCAAATGATGGACGAGCTTTTTCCCGCTGTTCCTTCTTTGCCACATCAATACATTCATCATAAGATTTTGGATAAGCTTTTACCGGCTTAATTTCCCACATATCGCTTCCAGTCTCTGCCGCAATAATTTTTGCTACCTTTGCAGTATTTCCTTCCGTGATTGTGCCCACTGAATAGTTTTCATCTGCACGACTAAAATAAATTACGATTGAGGTTCCTGAGCCTGTCGAAGGATTTGCGTTTGCCATTGTTACTACTCCTAATACAATTAATATCGTAGAAATCAGTTTTTTCATATTCACCTACCAGTTTTCATACCGCTTATTACGGTTAATTGCTTTAATCTCTTTCATTTCCTCCGCGCTCAATTCAAAATCCCACACAGAATAATTTTCAAGGATATGATCAGGATTTGATGAACCTGGAATTGCAATAAAACCAGCCTGCAAGTGCCAGCGGACAATTACTTGAGCAGCAGTTTTTCCGTATTTTTCTGCAATTTTTACAATCACAGGGTTATTCAGATTTTCCCCGGTATGACCTCGTCCTCCAAAAGGATAATAGCTTTCAATAAAAATTCCGTACCTGGCACAATACTTTTTGAGGTCTGTCCCCTGACAGTAAATATGATTTTCATTCTGAATAACTACCGGCTTAATTTCAAAATCCTTTATAAAATGATTCACTGCCCGTTCTGTGTAAAAGTTCGAAATTCCTATGGAACGGATTTTTCCAACCTTGGCATATTTTTCCATTGCTCTGTAAACTCGGTCATCAGAGGTCTGTCCCCCGCTTTGATGCAACAGGCACAAATCAATATAATCCACTCCAAGCTGCTTCAGTGAATCTTCAATATCTTTTTCCGGATTTGATGACCATGGAACAATTTTTGTAGTAATAAAAACTTCTTCCCGTTTGCAGATTCCGTCTTTAACAGCTTTTGCAATTCCGTTTCCAACTTCCTTTTCGTTTCCGTAATACTTTGCAGTATCGATTAACCGGTAGCCGTCTTTGAGAGCCGAATAAACTGCGTTTTCACAAACCTGTCCTGTCAAAGTCCAAGTCCCAAGTCCGAGAACTGGCATTTCATAACCCGAGTTGAGTTTTACAGTTTTTTCCAAAGCAGAAATATCCAAAGCCATAAATGCAAAACCTAATAAAAGAAGAAGTTTCTTCATTTAGACCTTCCTTACACTCTTCCCATCTTCTTAGCAAACTTCTTCAATTCTTCCGAAATATGAATTGTCTGAGGGCAAACCTTTTCGCAGGACTTACAACCGATACAACATTCAGGCTGCTTGTCTGAATCAATTGCGGCCAATGCCATTGGAGCAATAAACACTCCCGAACCAGAAATAAGCGATTCATTATAAAGCTTAATAAGTCCTGGAATATCAAGCTGCTTTGGACACTTTGAAACACAATAATGACAGCCTGTACAAGGAACTGTATTTTTGCTGATCATTTCATCTGCAATTCCAAGAATCAGCTTCATTTCCCCGTCATTCAAAGGCTTGTTTTCTTCGTAGGTTTTGATGTTGGCAACAAGCTGTTCCATGTTAGACATGCCAGACAAAGTTACTTTTACGCTTGGGAAACTCTGCAAAAATCTAAATGCCCAGGCAGGAACATCTTCATCAGGACGGGCGGCAATTAATTTTGCAGTTGCA
>JAZQOB010000038.1:0-22068 GCA_045627625.1 Treponema sp. | reverse complement strand
AATGTTCTCGTCATTACGAGGAGCCGCAGGCGACGAAGTAATCCATTCTTTAACTGGATTGCTTCAGGCTACGCCTTCGCAATGACGAAACGCATTCTTAATTCTACCAGCCTATACCAAAACCAATAGACATTTTGTGGGAAGGAGTACATGGAATTGAATCCAGTTCTTCTTTTGTAAGAGTTGTACGATCAACTGCAGGATTAAGCTGATTGTTGAAAGAATAAGCCCATCTGTATGCATAATTAAAATTCAACATAAGCAATTTTCCAAGCATAAAATCACAACCGCCACCTAATTTTAAGATTCCGTTGTACAAAGAATCAATATTTCCAGAAGCCTGAACATATGGGCGGATATAATTTGTAATCTTAAAGTTGAATCCAAGATTCAAACCTAATTCAGAGTTTAAGTTTCCTTCAGAAATTGGAAGATAAACCCCTGTATTAATTCCCCAGAAAGCAAATTTTCCATATGGGAAGTTTATATCAAATCCAACTAATTCAGGAACAAGCATTTTTGTATCAAAATTAGCAAAATCTTCATTTGCAAAATAAAGTCCAGTGGTGAGCATAAAAGCACCTCTACCCTTCTGGATAGTTGGTTCTCTATTTACAGATTTTTTAGAATATTCATAACTGCTGGAATATTCTTTTATCAGTTTGTCAGCTTCTGTTTCTTTTGCTTTTGCTTCCTGCGAAATAATCTTGTTAGCCTTTACTGCATCAACAGCAATTTCGCTTTCGGAACGAACTTCTGTAGCAGGACGCATTACAAAAATACGAGGAATCAAACCATCAGAGATTTTCGTAAGGGATTTGTTCTTTTTACCAAGCAAAGTAAGTTCAAAGCGTTCAGGAACAATTCTATATTCAGAAGCCTGTTTCCAGCGATAAACCTGGAAAGTAACTTTACCGCAGAAAATCTGTGGTACTTCTCTAATTGCAGCAGAATAGAATTCAAGACTATCGTGGAAAGCCAGGAATTCTTCATCAGTTAATTTATCAAGAGGAATAAATTTGTTTCCAGAAATTTCGGCATAAGATACATGAACAGTTACCTTGAATAAGTCATCAAAACCGTACATCTTTGCTGTAAAAGTAACAGGCCAGGTTCCTGAGTTTGCATTAAATTCACCGATAGCAATTTTAAAGTTGTCGGCAAAAGATGAATTTGTATATTTAACAGATTCAAGACTTCTATAAAGAGTACTCAAATCAGAAAGAGCTTTCTTTTCGTTGGCACCAACAGTTGCACGCAATTCATTTAAGAAAATCAGTTTATCTTCTTCGGCTGCAGCAACAATTTCGTCGCATTTAGCTCTTCTTCGATTTGCAGCAGAATCAGAAAGACCACCGTTTCCGTCATTTTCTTCGATGGCTACAGGAGCTTCCATAATTTCACTTACTGCAGCTTCTGTTTTTTCATCAACTTCCTGATTATAAATGGAAGCAAGATTGTTTATGTTTGCACGGATATCAAGGATCTCTTCTTTTTTTGCTTCGATCTGAGCAATGATTTTTTCAGATTCGTTTTCTTTAAGCATTGATGCAGAATTAGCCTGAACAGCAGCTCTGTATTCCAGAACTTTCAATTCATATTCTGAAATTTCAGGTTCTTCAACAGTTGCTTCTGATTCAGTGACTTCAGAAACAAGTTCTTCGGTTTCCAGTTCAGGTTCCACTTCTTCAGTTTCTGGAACTTCGGCAACTTCAACCGGTAAAATATTTTCAGATTCTTCAATAGAAACTTCATCGGCAAAGGCAGAACCCATTGCCACCGCAAGACACACTAAGATAGATAATACTTTTTTCATTTAAACTAATCCTCCGAAGGATATACTATTTTAACAGAAAAAAGCTATTTCGTCATTGAAATTTTTGTTATTGAAAGATTTTAATCACTAAAGCCCAAACAAAAGAAATACAAAAAAAACCTGCAAAAGCCAGCTTAAACCGCAGATACTAACAGGAAGAATTATGTTGTCATATTCCTTCAACGGAAGCATTTCTATAATCATGGTAAAAAATGCAAAGATAAGTGCCATAAGCCAGTCCTGTAGATAAATCAAGAGAGAAATAAAAGTTGCTGTAAAACAAGCAAGGGAACCTTCTAAAGTTTTTCCACCAGTAAAAGGAATTTTAATTCGTCCAAAACTTTTACCAATTAAACTGGCAAACCCGTCCCCAAATGCAAGGGCAAAAATTCCTACAGTACAATGGCTGACAGGAGCAAAGGCACAGATAATAATTCCCAAAACCAGATAAACTGGGCCCCATACAAATTTACCTTCTTCGCTGGTTCTGCAGGCCTTTTCAGTTACTGTCGAAACTACAGGAATTTTAATGTTTTTTTGACGGAGAATTTCAGAAGTTATATACAGACAAAGCATTAAGCCAAGTAAAATGATTATAAGCCAGAAATTCAGCTGCAATAAAAAAGGAATAAAGCAGCTGCATATGTGAATTGATTTTCTGTAAAGTTCTGTTTTAGAGAGATTCATAGTCTGTCAATGTTTTTGGAATATCAATATAAATTGCTGGTTCAAAATCTGAAGTTGGATGAGTAATATATTTGATATTTTCTTCTGCAAGGTTGCTTCCACCAAGTCTTACCATTGTTTCCTGGTTTCTTGTAAGTGCATCCCATGCTCTTTCTGACTGCTGGAACTGAACAATAGCCTGTGCATTTTTACTGCTGTCTCCAGTTCTTACTGCAAGTCTGTGCAAAGTTACACCATAGTTATTTGCAGCATACAGATATGTAGAAACAATTTCTTTAGATTTAGAATCATTCTGAGGATAAAGACTTCCACCTCTTTCTGCCTGCTGATCATTCAAGCGGCGGATAAGCTGACTGTAATAGCCTTCTGCAGCATAATCATCATTACGCAAAGAAAGTGTATTAGCCATAGCAAGAAGCAAATTGTCTTCCTTGCGGGTATTTTCTCCAGCCTTCATGAAAGAACCTAATGCAGACTGATAATTATTTTTAATGTACTGCATGTAACCAAGACGGTAGCGGATTTTTGAATTATCGTAATTCAAATCTACTGCATTCTGGTAGTTCAATTCAGCATTATCATAATCTCCGGAAGCAAAGTAATTGATATCACCTAAATCAGCATAAAGGTGACCAATATCTTCGTTACCTGCAAAACCAGCCGCTTCTTTTTCGGAATTATAAAGGTTCAATCCTTCGGCATAAGCTTCCTGAGCCTGGAGATAATCCTTAGTCTTTACATAGTTTTCGCCAAGATAGCGGTATGAATCAATGTATTTATAAATATCACGAGTCTTCAAGCGTTTTGCATCATTGAATTTTTCAATTGCAAGTTTGAATGTGCCTTCAACTCTGAGAATTTCGTTTGTTTCAACATAATAAGAACCCAGATTATACAAAGCAACTGGATTTTCAGGGTCCATAGAAACTGCTCTCTGTAAAAGCTTTCTTAAACCTTCAATTTTTTCTCTCAAGTATTCTTCAGATGGAGCAAGAGGACCATAAAGTTTCTTCAAAAGGTAACCGCTTAATTCAGTCCAATCTGCTGCAGAAAGATTCTTTTCTTTTGGTTCAAACAATTCTTTGTATGGAAGTACATAAGCAAGATTGTCTGTACGGATATAGTAAAGCATCATTCTTGATTCGTAGAGATTAATCAACTTCTTGTTTTTAGCTTCATTCAAGAGGTTTGTATACTGAATTTTAGCAAGTTCAAGTTTTTCTGGTTCTTTTTCAGTTCCCCATTCAAGGAAAACATCACCAAGTAAAAGCTGAGCATCTGGATCATTAGCATGGAAATCAAGAATTTCGCGGCGTATAATATCTTCTGCACCTGCATAATCTGCAAGGTCATTAAGTGCCATGTCTGCATATTCCAAACCGGCAGCCTTATCGTGATTAAAGTACTTGAGAATATTCTTGTACATTTTTCCAGCCCGCTGATACTGTTTCTTTTCGCGATATCCACGGGCATATTTGAAGAACCAGTTTTTCTTCATTTTCTTTGAAGCAGCCTGGTCAAATTTAATTTCTGACTGAGGATATTCATCTGCCTGAAGCAAAGCATAACCCTGCTTGTACAATGAATTAGCCTGTGCTGGAATTACAATACAATATTTACCAAAGTTGAAAAGTCCCCAGGCAAATACAAGAAGAACCATACCTAAAAGTGCAAAAGGAATGATTCGGTTCTTAAGCTGATATGCCAGAGATTTTTTATAAGCTTCGTATTCGCCGGCAGTTCTGTGTTCAAAATCTCTTGGAACTGGAATTGAAATATCCAGCATTTTTTCGAGATTTGCAGCAACCTGGCGAGCTGGAGCTTTATTTAAAATCTTTTCGATAATTTCAAATTCAGCATCATCTGTAAATTCATCCTGAACGATGAAGTTTTCAAATGCAAGACGAACATTCAAAGGATATTCGCTGAGATTCTTTAAGAATTTCTTGTACTGCTCGTCACTTAAAGTATTAGGAGGAAGACCTTTTCCTGGCATTCCACCTTCAAAGTCTGGTTCATCAAGATTACGCTTTTTACCAGCCTTTGGAACAGCTTCTGCTGCATCTACATCTGTAAATCCATGAATTTCAAAATCAGAGTCAAAGTCACCAGATTCAAAATCTCCACCACTTTCTAACTGTGAATCGGTAGTTTCAAACTCCATATTCTGGATTTGAGAAAGATCTATTTCTGAAGAACCTTCATCTTGATTCTCAGCCGCAGCAGCTTCGTAGTTAAATTCATCATCAGGAATTTCATCGTCAAAACTGAAACCTGTTCCGCCACCACTAGAACCAAATTCATCACCTAACTCAAGATCTCCACCAGGCACAGCAAAAGGAGAGTTTTCATCGGCAGGAGTTTCAGCTTCAAAAGAAGAACTTCCAGAAGCAAAAGGATCATCTCCCAAATCTGGCATATCAAGACTGCTTTCTTCAGAAGAACTGTCTGAAGCAGAAAAGTCATTACTAAAATCAGGTACATCTAAGCCGTCTGTAGTAAAATCGCCGGCACCAAAATTATCCGAATCAGAAGAATCAGTTCCAAAAACATCAGAACTAAAATCATCTGTTCCAAAGCCATCACTTCCAAATTCTTCTGAAGCCGCAGGTTCTGAATCAAAAGAGTCACTGCCAAAACTGTCCCCGCCTAAAGCATCATCAAAATCTGGCATATCCGACATTTCAGGAATATCAAAACTGTCAGTAGCAGCAGGAGTATCAAAACTGTCATCACCACCAAAGAAGCCATCATCTGCATCTTCATCAGCAGTAAGTCGGGAACTTAAATTAAAATCATCCCCTTCATCATCAAAAGAAGGAATATCAGCAGGAACTTCAAAAGGATCTGCTTTACTTGAAGAGTCTCCGCTTAAATCTAATGGAGCAAAATCTCCGGTATTAAAATCAAGACTTTCTTCAACTTCTGGAATTTCATCTACAGGTTCAGCTTCTACAGGTTCTGGAGAAGGAGTTCCAAATAAAGCATCAATATCAAGAGCATCTCCAGGCTTTGCTTCTGTTTTAGGAGTGCTTGGAGTTGAAATTGAAGAATTATACAGATCTGCATAAGGATCTGCAGGCTTATACTGAGGTTTTGGTTCAGGAGCAGGAGCTGGTTCAGAATCAGACAAATCTTCAATGTCATCGTAGAAATCGCTGTTAGAAGAAACAGGAGCTTCATCTCCAGTACCTTCAGAGCCATCAAAACCAGCACCAGAAAGAAGTGCTTCAAGTCCCATGTCGGCAACTGCAACTTCTTCAGGTTCTTCTTCGATATAATTATTTGCATCTTCTTCTACTGCGGCTGGTGCATCCATAAACATGGATAAATCTGGCATTCCCATGTCTGCGCCTGTATCAGGCATGACAGGATTAAGAAGAGAAGACATGTCTGGTGCTTCAAAAGAAGGAGCCTGTTCAGCTTCTCCACCAGAAGATTTAGCAGGGGAAATTCCTGTAATATCAGATAAATCGTCATCAACAGAAGAATTGTCTACAGGAGCGGCAATTTCTGGCATTCCAAGTTCAAAATCAGCACTATCATCTCTGTCTTCAACTGTTCGAGGAATCGGAACACGAACAGGCTTTTCTCCACGACTAGCGCGAATAGTAAGTTCATCACCGAGAGACTGAATATCTTTATTAAACTGTTTGAGCTGATTTAAGCCTGGCATATTTCTTTAATTTTAACTTTATTAACCTAATTTTACAAGTATTCTCTTATATATACGGATTTTTTTTCTTCATACTTTAGAAATAAAAACATAAGAATTTTTTTCTATGGTGAATTTGAAATATATGGTTTATACTTAAAAATGATGAAGAAGAAAATTGCTTTTATTACATCTGGTTGGTCAGTCGATTATGTTTTATCCGCAATTAATGGAATGCAAAGAGCATGTTCAAAGTCTAATGCTGACCTATACATTTTCTCAGCCTATAAATATGCGGAACCTGACGGAACCCAAAACAGAACTGGATTTGCAATTTTTGACATAATTAACTACGAAGATTTTGACGGTGTAATCTTTACTCCAAATCTTTTAAACGATGATGAAAAAGCTGATGCAATTGCAGCTAAAATCATTGAAGCAAAAATCCCGGCAATAACAATCTCTCAATCCATCAGAGATTTACCTCTTATTCAAAGTATAAATCAAGCGCCTTACCGGGAATTAATTGATCATCTTATAGATAAACATAACTGTAAAAATTTTGCCTTTATTGGTGGTCCAAAAGATAATTTAGGTGCCAATGCCAATTTCGATGCCTTCTGTCAGTCTTTAAAGAATCATAACATTGAAGTAAATCCAGACAATCTTTACATGAATGGTGACTGGTCAATGGAATTTGCCTATAAAGCAACGGATTCCATTTTGAGCAAAGAAGAACTTCCAGATGCAGTAGTTTGTATTAATGATACAGCTGCCATGTCTTTTATTGAACGAGCCTCCCTTAAAGGAATCAGAATTCCTGATGATATAAGAGTTATTGGTTTTGATGATGTTTTCTTTGCTTCAAAACTTACTCCTTCTATCACTACCCTTAATCTGAACAGCGATAAAATTGGTGAACTGGCAGTAAACTATGTACTTGGAAACTGCAGTCCTGATACAAAATTAGAAATTACTGCAGAACAGCATCTGCGCCAGAGTTGTGGCTGTCAGAAAAAAGTAACTATAGAGCAGATTATTTTTTCGCATGGAAGTGCCCACAAATTGGACGAAACACAGCGTTTCACAAGTCAGCTCCGTCACTTAGAAGATGTGTTCATTAAACACGAGACCATTGACGGATTAAGTATGAACCTTCAGTCTTATTTTGAAAAACGGCACTATTTTGAAGGTCCTGATTTTGCAATTCTTTTAAAAGAAGATGTAGTTGAAAATCTTAATAACGAAAAATCACTGGATAGTTCCAGCTATAAATATGGAAAAAGGATGAATATCATTGCCAACATTCACAATGAAAAGCCTTCTTCCAGAGGTATTATTCATACAAAAGATCTTATTCCAGAAAACATGAAAGATGAAGCTCCTGCAACCTATTGTTTCCTCCCAATCTTCAATCAAAAATTCCTCCACGGTTATTATGTTTCAAAAAATAATTTGAATCTTATTGAAGAAAAGAGAGCTTACAACTGGACCCGTAACTTTGGTGCAATTATCGAGAAATTCCGACAGACTTCAATCTACCGAAATATGAGTGAACAGCTTAGAGAAATTTCTACAAGAGATGCTCTTTCAGGTTTATTGAATCGACAGGGACTGGATACTTTTGCTAATGATCTTTTCATCTCGAATAACAATAATCAGATGGATACAGAAATCGTCTTTGTTGATATTAACAGCATGAAAATCATTAACGACAAGCATGGTCATCTTCATGGAGATCTGGCAATTAAAACTGTTGCCGAAACAATCCGCAGCGAAATTCCAAAAGACTACCTTGCAATCCGTTTTGGTGGTGATGAATTTGTTATCATTGGACCTGCCGCATCAAAAAATGATTTCTTTACTAAGATTAAAGAAAAACTGGAAGAAAAATCAAAGCGCATGTCTCTTCCTTACAAATTAACAGTCAGCATGGGTGGAAAAATATTTAAGCCAAGAGAAAAAACTTACCTCCTGGATGCAATTACCGAAGCTGACAAGATTATGTATTTGGAAAAAGAAGCCTTCCATAAAGCAGAAAAATAAAATTGAAATAAAAAAAGAAAGCCTTCAAACAAAAGTTTGAAGGCTTTTTCGTTTGCCACAGGTTGGAATCGAACCAACGACATACGGATTTTCAGTCCGGCGCTCTACCAACTGAGCTACTGCGGCGTAACGAGTTATAAATATACACCAAACTGAAAATTATGTCTAGAGGGTTATGCAATAAAACCCATATGTCGTTCATTTGCTTTGGCAAGTTTTTCACTGCTGCAAAGTTCCTGAAGATTTTCATAGTCAGGAAGAATTCCGTCAATGATTTCTTTGATTTCAGACTTTCGCACAATGTTGTCAATTTCGCCACCGCTAAAGTCAAATTCTTTTGCCAGTTTTTCTGCAATGTCATCCCCAATAGAAGGAAGCTTTGATTTCCAGATTTTTGTTCTGGCTTCGAGACTTGGCTTTTCGTATTCCACCTTAAAGAGGAAACGGCGTTCAAAAGCTGAATCCATGTTTTCACAAAGGTTTGTAGTTGCAATCAAAATACCTTCAAGAGTTTCAATTTCTTCAAGAAGAATATTCTGCATGGCATTTTCAGTCTGCGAAAGATTGCCGCTATCAATATCCCTTCGTTTTGAAATCAAGGCATCCGCTTCATTGAACAAAAGAACCGGTGTGTTTTCACCACGATTCTTACAATCTTTACAAAGGGCTTTGTAATCTGTAAAGATTTTCTTAATCTTTTTTTCGCTTTCGCCGTACCACATGGACTTTGAACCTGCAATATCTACATGGAAGATTTTGCGGTTTGTTTTACGGCAAAGCTGATATACAGTTTCTGTTTTTCCAGTTCCTGGGGCGCCGTACAAAAGTACTGCTACCCCTTTTGGAAGAGCTTTTGCTTCCAGGCGGGATTGCATAGCTTCAAGATTTTTCTGGTCAAAACTTCTTTCCAGCATATCAATCTGTTCTTGAACCTTTGGAGAATAGAACAAAGTTTTTTCCTTTAATTTTTCAGGTCCAATAACATTTTTGGCAGAACCTTTACGGATGAACAGATCTGCATTCTTACCATAAATAAGTTCAACTGATTTGTCTGTGATAGTAACAGTTGTTTTTTCCACAACTTCGTTTTTATTAAGAATAATCAAATCCTTATCCAGGAGAATGCTTTTATCATCCAGCAATTCTCGCAAAAAACGGAAGTAATAGTCTGTTTTTCCGTGCAAATCTGTCAAAGTTCTTGTAAGACTTGAATCATGCCCCTTGATGTAATCGTTCATGACATCATAGAGGAAAAATCGGTTATCTATATCACCAACCATAGTTTCCATAGTCTTTACAAACTTATTGTTTGAGTTTTCTTTTTCATATTTACGAAGCATTGCCACTTTCCTCAATCTTGCAAAATTGCTTTCGTAGAGTTCCGCAAACTTTGAAAGGAAGCGCACGATTTTTTCCTGTTCAGTCAATTTAATTTCTTCTGGAAGGAAATTTTCTGCTTCTTCTTCGAACAGGGTTTTAATTGCCTTTCTTGTGAGACCATAGTCAATTACAACTGTAGTATCAAAAGGACCGTCACTTTCAATTCTGACAATCTTTTCTACCAATTTTTTCTTAACGAGAATATCTTTTTCGCTATCCATTGATTTGATACGGGCATACTTAATATCTTCTGGAAGAACATCAAAGATAGTAGAGCTTGAACTGTAATCATCTTCAGAAGAACGGCGCCATGGTTTTTTGAAGATAACCGGACAGCAAAGATTATAAATCAACAGACGGCTTCCAAAATCGTCTGGAAAAAGCTTTACACAGTTTCGGACAATAGGATTGTAGTCGTATTTTTTTTCGAGAGTCATAATCTGTCTGTAGTATTCTGTAGATTCCAGAACTTCATCAAAAAAAGCAGACTGGGTTCTTAAAATCTTATTGATTACCCCTGTAATGCTTTCTTTTGGGCGTTCAAGTAAAACAATATTTTCGCCATCAATAATATTGTTGATAACTGTACCGCATACTACATAACCGTTGTTTTCGGAATGGTGAGAAACATTGTGTTCATCCCGAATATCAATTAAAGAATTTTCTTCAAGAATATCCAGTTCCTTTCTAAAACTGAGCATGCGGATAAAAGGATACTTAAGGAATTCAGAAATATCGTGAAGTGAAACACTTTCGTTTTCCTGATTCTGAAGTACAAAAATAATTGCCATAAAGATGGCACCAATTTCAGAAGCCTTAAAATAATCTTTGAGGAATTCGATTTGTTCTTTGCTTTTTTCGATTGCTTCTGTGGAAAGCTCGCTGCCTTCCAGATTTTCTGCCAGTGAAATAACAGAATCCAATACTTTGTTTGTTTTTGTTTCCATATTTAATTCCCCCTGTTTTTTCTACCTATAACTTGCTTTATTAATATAGTAAGAATTCCAAAAATGACAAATTTTTCAGGAGGAATTTATGAGAAGATTTTAAAGTTATTCTTTAAGGATATATTCAGAATCAGATTGATCTAAAAACCAGTCAGGATTTACAGGTACAAATCCTTCGGCTTCCAGAACTTTTACAGTATCTGCATAGCCTAAATCAATCAGATGTTCACTTTTTTCACGGGTAAAGTTTAAAGTTCCTTCTCTAATAGCACCAAGATCTTCGCTAGGAACAATATGAATCAGCCGTTCAACAGTATCTTCAGGTTCCAGTTCAAAAGTATCTGCATCATTAAGAGAAATAATAATCAAAGTTTTAATTTCCAGTTTTGGATTCCGGATTTCTGTAATTGGATAGAAAGGTGTATTATCCCCGCCTAAAAGTTCATTTCCACCATCAGAATAATAATATCCGTCTTCCAGCAAAACAGGAGTAGTTACCACAGGAAAAGCTGAAGTTGCAAGGAAAAGATTTTTAATCTGCTCTTCACTCTGTTTATTTACAAGAAAATATTCCAGGCCACTGCCATTTACCAGTCGTGAAAACAGCTTTTTTTCCCGCAATGCATCAACATAAATATAAGGGAAAGTATTTATCTGAAGCTTCTGAATATCAATAGAATTGATAATTTCTAAAAGGCCTTCCTGAGATAAAAGTGCATCGTTTTTAGTCAGCTGATCAGGAACTTCATCCAGCCATATTTTCTGAATTTCTTCCGGATTTTTACAGCAGGTAAAGAGGCCTGCATTTAAGCCACCAACACTTGCCCCGGAAAAACAACTTACCTTCTGTCCGATACCATATTCCCAAAGTGCCTTCCAAGCCCCAACCTGGTACGCCCCTTTTCCGCCTCCCCCGGCCAATACTAAACCATATTCGCCAGCAGCAGGTGGAAGCTGGTGAGAAGCAGTTATAAATTCAACAAAAGCCTGGGCCTGCAAAAGTCTTACATCCCGGAAAGATTTAATCGAAAACAAATCCAGATGGGCATTTACCACTTCTTCAGGCACCAGAATCAATTCTGACGAATAAAGCTGCTTTATATCCGGAATAGGAAGCAAATTTCTTAAAGTAACAACTCCGTCAGAAGCTTCGTATGGATAATCTTTATTGTAAACCTGGGCAACTGCAGCGTTCTGTTTCTGCAGCAATTCTTCCACAGTCAGCTGCTTTTTTCTTGCATAAGAATCCCACAGTTCCCAGTCATTAGTATATTCATGGCAAATACTTAAATAATTTTTTCCGTTATCAACATATGGATATGTATAAGAAACATCTCCTTCTTCCCAGTAACCTTTAAGCTGAGAAATATCAGTTACCGGGATATCCTTAGGCTTTTCAAAAAGCTGGCAGGAAAAAAGAGAAACTAGAATACATAAAATAGAAATTGAACGGAAAAAGTTCTTCATTTATTTCCTCTGAATACTAAAAATTTACTGAATCTTGAGAATTACCTTCAAAAGGTTGTAAGTACAGAACTGAAGGTCTGCAAGTTCAATCTTATAGTTATCGATAACCTTATTGTTTTCGAGAGCATCAACAATATCATCAATATTCTTCTGACAGCCAGGCATCTGAAGATCGTTTCCAGCCTTAATACAACCAGTAGAAGCCGAAATCGGATAGATTTTTGTTTCAGCATATTTACCGGTTAATCCTGGAACATCCTGAGAAGTAAACCAGTCAGTCATTACAACTCCATCAAAGCCCCATTCATCTCGTAAAGCACTCTGACACAAATCGTAACGGTTTGCTGTATGAATTCCATTCAAGAGATTGTAAGAAGTCATAACTGAAAGTGGCTGAGATTCTTTAACTGCAATTTCAAAACCTTTAATATAGATTTCTCGGATTGCCCGTTCAGAAATATGTGCATTTACAAAGTAGCGGTTTTCTTCCTGATTGTTTGCACAGAAATGTTTGATTGTAGTTCCACCGTAAACACTCTGAACACCTCTTGTAATTGCTGCGGAAATCTTACCAGAAAGTAAAGGATCTTCAGAATAGTATTCAAAGTTTCTTCCGCAAAGAGGATTTCTATGAATGTTCTGAGCTGGAGCAAGCCACAAGTCTACTCCAAATTCCTTCATTTCTTTACCAATCATTTTACCAATTTCTTCTACCATCTGCTGGTTCCAGCTCTGCGCCAAAGCCCATCCAATTGGAATTGCAGTACAATACTGGTAATAATGAACAGCCCCTTCTGGAATCTCGCCAAAAGGTGTAATTGTATCGCCAAAAACATCTCCCCCAGGAAGTTTGTTTCCGTCTTTATCTGTAATAAAATGAGGAACAAGTCGAACTCCTGCAGGACCATCTGCAAGAATAAGCTTTCTGATTCCTCTTGTATCTGCAAGAAGGTCTGGAGTTTCTCCTGCAGCACCTGGAACACAGGCAGAAGCAGCCCCAACAATACTATCCTTCTGACCTTTATGGAATACACCGACACACAAAGTTGCCATTTCTTTAATCGAAAGCTGTGCAACCAGTTCTTCCAAAGTACATTTACCGTTCTTTACATCTGATAAAGTAAGTACTTCTTTTTTGTCAGTTGTCATTGTTTTTCTTTCAGACTGATAAACATTTTCTTTTGCACTCAGTTTTGAAACATCAATATCAATATTCCATTTTGCATTGATTTTAATCTTTGGCTTTTTAGGAGTAATTTCCTTCAGGCGGCAATCCAATGCAAAAAGTCTTGTACATTTTTCTGTAATGAATTTTTCCTTAAAGTTAAGAGCGGCAACAATCTGATTTTCGGCACTGCTCTTTCCAACTCTAACAGCATAAGTTCCTTCTTCAATAACCCAGCTGGAACAGTTTTCGCAATATGAAGCAAGACTGGCAATAGGAATAATAACTTTTACAGTTTCTGAACTACCTGCAGCAATCTGAGAAGTTTTTACAAAGCCCTTTAATTCCTGAACAGGCTTTTTAATATTTCCGTCTGGAGCAGAAATATAAACCTGAACAACTTCTTTTCCAGCGCGTTTTCCAGTATTTGTTACTTCAACCGAAACTTCCAGATTTTCCTTATTCTGAACGACTTCTTTTGTTTCAATGTTAAAATCAGTATAGCCAAGACCATATCCAAATGGATACAGAATTTTCTTTGGTACTGAATCAAAATATCGGTAACCTACATAGATTCCGTCTTTATAATAATCATCATTTACATTGCCGTTGTTAAAGCTGAATTCTTTTGAAGATGGATAATCCCAGTAATTAACTGCCCAGGTATCAGAAAGACGGCCACTTGGAGAAGCGTCCCCACTAAGAACATCAGCAAGAGCTTTTCCACCAAGATTTCCCAGCTGGCTCATAAGAAGAATTGATTTTACTCCAGAAAGCTTTGCAACTTCCTTAAGCTGAATAATTCCACCAACATTCAGGACAACTACAACATTTTTATAAGCAGAAGCAAGAGTCTTGATTCCCTTAAGTTCATTTTTAGAAAGGCAATAATCTCCTTCACAGAATTTACGGTCTGCACCTTCTCCAGAATTTCTTGCAATTACAAAAACCGCAGTATCGCATTCAGAAGCATTCATATCTTCTGCAGTAATTTCGGCAATATCAGGTTCTTCAAAAGGATGGTCAAAAATAACAAAAGTAACATCTCTCTTCTGTTTTTCAGCTTCTTCGTAAGCATGCTTCAAGAAAATCTGTTTTGCTTCTTCCCGTTTCTTTTCATTTTTATCAAGCCAGGAAACTGTTGTAATATTAAAACCTGCATCTTTAAGTCCTGTCTCAACATTAATGTTATTTCGAGTATTTACATCTCCAGAACCAGTTCCTCCTTTAATAGTGTTTCTGGCTCCGTTTCCGAAAAGTGCAATCGAACAATTCTTTTTCAATGGCAAAGAGTTTTCGGTATTTTTTAATAAAACCATACATTCACTGGCCAGTTCTCTTGCAAGCTGGGCATGATCAATCTCTCTCTGTGAAATTTCGTCTGTTGTTGCAGCAAAAATCTTATTTGGCATAAATATCTCCATTTAGGTTTTAATGTATTTATTTTAGTATAAGGCAACATATAATATATTTCATTCTTTTCTACTAGAAAAATGCTATTTTTATATAGAATTTTCTATTTTATAAAACTCCAATTCCAACTAAAATTACAATCACAAAGGCATTATTTTCAGCTTTTAATAATTTGTACTAGAATTGAGGATTTTTATGAAAAAAACTTTGGATTGGAAAGAATACGAAAAAACCGCTGTTGCAGCAGTTGCAGAAGGCTGTGTTTTACTTGAAAACAAAGGAGCTCTTCCACTTAAAGAAGGAACTAGAATTTCTGTTTTTGGCCGTATTCAAAATTCCTACTATAAATCAGGAACTGGATCTGGTGGTAAAGTAAATGTTTCAAAAGTTTACTCAATTATTGATGGACTTGAAAGCAGCAGTAAAGTCAGTTTGAATAAAGATCTTCAGAATATTTATGCTGAATGGGAAAAAGATCATCCTTATGACGAAGGCATTGGATGGGGTAAAGAACGATGGTCCCAGGACGAAATGCCTCTTACAGAGGAAATTGTAAATAATGCCGCTGCCGTTTCTGATGTTGCCATTGCAATTATTGGAAGAACTGCCGGTGAAGATAAAGACAACAGTGCAACAGAAGGTTCTTACCTTTTGACTAAAGAAGAAAAAGACATGCTTTCTAAAGTTCGAAAAGGCTTTAAAACCCTTATTGTTCTTTTGAATGTTGGAAACATCATTGATATGTCTTTTGTTTCAGAATTTACTCCAGAAGCAGTAATGTATGTATGGCAGGGAGGAATGATTGGAGGCATTGGAACCGCAAATGTTCTTACAGGAGCTGTTTCTCCAACAGGAAAACTTACTGACACAATTGCAAAAAACATTACAGACTACCCTTCAACAAAATATTTTGGAAACCTTGCAGGAAATGCCTATGCCGAAGATATTTTTGTAGGCTACAGATATTTCGAAACCTTTGCAAAAGAAAAAGTACTTTATCCATTTGGATTTGGTCTTACTTACTCTTCTTTTGCAATTAAATGTGTTGAAGCAAAAAACAACGAAGGACACAGAACCTTCAACCTCAAACTTAATGTAAAAAATACTGGGGATTTTTCTGCCAAAGAAATTGCCCAGATTTATGTACAGGCTCCAATCGGAAAACTTGGTAAAGCAAGCCGTGTTCTTGTTGATTTTGAAAAGACACCACTTCTTGCTCCAGCTGGCGAAACTTCTCTTTCTTTTGAAGTTCCATACTACAGTTTTGCCTCTTATGATGATTCTGGAGTTACAGGAAATAAATCGGCTTTTGTTCTGGAAGAAGGTGAATATAAAGTATTTGCTGGTTCGGATGTAAGATCGGCAGTTGAAGTTTTCAGTTTTATCATTAAAGAACAGAAAGTACTTTTACAGTGCGAAGAAGCCATGGCTCCACGCAAAAGTTTTAAACGATTCCATAACGAAGCAGTTGAAGGCGGTGCAGTCCTTACAATTGAAGACACTCCAGTTTCTACAGTTTCAATGGTTGAACGCAGACTCCAGAGACTTCCTGCAGAAATCCCACAGGTTACAACAACTCAGATTAAACTGGGAGATGTTTTGAACGGTAAAGCTAAAATGGAAGACTTTATTGCCCAGTTAAACGATGAAGATTTAAGCTGTATCATCCGTGGCGAAGGCATGGGGTCCAGTCTTGTTACACCTGGTACCGCTTCGGCATTTGGTGGAGTGTCTCCAAGATTAAGAGATGTTTTTGGACTTCCTGCTGCCTGTTGTGATGACGGTCCTTCAGGAATGCGTCTTGACTGCGGAATCAAAGCTTTTGCTCTTCCAAATGGAACTTTACTTGCCAGCACTTTCAATAAAGCCCTTGTAAGCGAACTCTATAGTTTTACAGGTCTTGAAATGATTTCCAATAAAGTCGAAAACCTTCTTGGACCTGGAATGAATATTCACCGAAACCCATTAAACGGCCGCAACTTTGAATACTTCTCCGAAGATCCATACTTAACCGGAGCAATTGGTACTGCAATGGTAAAAGGCCTTCGTAATTCTGGAGTTACAGGAACCATCAAACACTTCTGTGGCAACAACCAGGAAGCAAACCGCTACGGACAGGATTCAGTTATTTCTGAAAGAGCATTGCGAGAAATCTATCTTAAAGGCTTTGAAATGGCAGTAAGAAGCGGCTATGCAGATTCTGTAATGACAACTTACGGAATGGTAAATGGTCTTTATACCGCCAGTTCTTACGACTTGAATACAACAATTCTCCGCAAAGACTGGGGATTCAAAGGAATCGTAATGACTGACTGGTGGGCAAATATCAACGAAGAAAATGCAGAACCAGATAAAAACAATTTTGCCGCAATGATTCGTTCCCAGAATGATTTATACATGGTATGTCCAAATGGTGCTAAAAACGAAAATGGAGACAATACACTCCAGGCACTGTCAGAAGGAAAACTTACAAGAGCTGAATTGCAGCGTTCTGCAATGAATATCTGTAATCACCTTATGCATACCGAAGCAATGCGCAGACTTCTTGGAACCAACGATACAATCGAAATCATCAACCGTCCAAAAGAACCAGATGACATCAATCTTGATGATATTGAATTTACAGTATTAGACGGTGATATTACATTTGATCTGACTTACCAGGAATGCAAGGCAAACACCAATTACATTCTTGCCCTTGATGTTCAGAAAGTCGGTACTTATGAAGTAACTCTTACTGCAAGTTCCGATTTACAGCCACTGGCCCAGCTACCTTGTACCCTTTTCTACATGGGAATTCCTTGTGCCAGCTTTACCTTCCATGGAACCGAAGGAAAGGAAGATACAATTTCAAAACAGGTTGTTCTTCCAAACAGATTTGCAGTAAGTCGACTTACAGTTGCAAGCAACGGATTAAAGCTCAAATCAATTTCTTACAAATATCTTAATGATAGTGTAAAAATGCAGTGGTAGAATTTTTCAAAATAAGAAACTTCTTAGGAACCATTTATTTTCTTCTAAGGATTTACGGACTTAGGGATGTTATATTAAAATCATAGAAAACAAACCTGTCAGGCGAAGTTTTCAAGGAGTTTATTATGAACAAAAAATTCTACACAGTAATGATTATAACAGCCGTTGCACTTTCAGTTAGTGCTCCTTTATTTGCAGATGGAAAAAAACAGAATGGATTCCCTTCTAAAGATGCCGCTCCAAAAGAAATGCCAGGAAAGGGAATGCCACCTAAAGACTTTGATCCAAAAGATATGCCTAAGGATTTTAAACCACAGGAAATGCCAAAAGATTTCAATCCTGACATGAAAATGGTTCCTGGACACGAACGAGGAGATCATAGACACCCTGCAAAAAACGCAGTATTCAGAAGTATTGAAGGAAAAATCAAGGTAGAAGGAACTAAAGCTGATCCTGTATACTACATCGAAACTTCAGAGGGAAAATTCCTTTTGAAATACAATAAACGCTCTCCAGAAGCAGACGAAATTATTAAAACTTTGAAAAAGAGCAAGAACAAGAAAATCACAATTTCTGGTTTCTTAAATCCTAAAGAAAACATTTTCCAGATTGTGAAAATCGGTGAAATGGATTTTAAGACAGAACCTGTTAATCCAAAAAGACCAGATACAATTCTTAAATAAATGAATAAAATCCACAAGTTTTTAAAAACGAACTTCCATTAAATTGCGAAGTTCGTTTTTTTTATGTATAATATTCCATATTATGGACGATATGGGAGTATTCAGCCATGCCAATGTTTTTTAAGCTAAAACCTCATTTAAAATCTACTGCAGGTTCTTTTGAAGAATTTCTTCAGGAAAACCGGAAAAAAACAAACCAGATTTTAAATACCGTACTCTGGTCATGTACTATTACGGGGCCAGCCATTTCCATTGGTATTGCTCTAGGCTTATTCAAAAATCTTAGTTATTTTATCTGTATCCTTATTTCCATTCTGCTTATTGCAATGGCTTCTTTCCATAAACTATTATGCAAAATTAAGCCATCTTCTTTTGTTACCAGTATGTTTGCCTTTGCTTCTTTGGATGTTCTTATTGTTCATATGAGCTTAATGCATGCTAATATTTGTCTTACTTTTTTTCTGGTACCACTTCTAAGTCTTCTCTTTGTAGACAAAAAAATCTTTCATTTTACGACCTTTTTTAACTACGTAACAATGTTTATTACTGTTGCGGTAGTTTCAAAATACAAAGCAGGGTTCCAGACAGAATTTTCTACCCCTTTGAATTATTTCCAGAACATTATTGCAGGGTACACAATCGAAACAATCATTCTTTTCTTTTCTGCAGATGCTATTTCAAAAACTACAATTAATTACTTAAAACAGCTCTATGATAATCAGAAGCAGCTGCTCAGTAATGAAAATTTAATGAAAGAACAGCTGAACATTTTGAATTCAATGTCAGAAATCTATAATTACATGAATCTTATTGATTTTGAAAATTCAACAGTTATCAGTTATGAAAGTGGAAATACAAAAACCGAAAAAAGCTATTTTGATGAAAAGCCACATACAAAACTTGCTTTAACCATTGCTGATTCAGTAATTATCGATCAGGTACAGAATTTTAAGAATTTCACAGATCTTACAACAATCCGAAGCCGAATGCAGAAAAAGAAAATCATTTCTGCAGAATTTCTTAATACAACCAGCGGATGGTTTAGAGTCCAGTTTATTTCTATTCAGCAGGGACACGACAACACTCCAGTTCGACTGATTTTTACAATTCAGAATATAGATGACGAACGAAAACAGCAGGAAACTCTAAAAAAGATTTCAAATACAGACCAGCTTACAAGACTTTATAACCGCCGTGCCTACGACGAAGATGTAAAGATTTATGACGAAAAAGAAATCGAAGATGATTTTGTACTTCTTTCTGTAGATTTGAACGGACTTAAACAGGTAAACGATAATCTTGGCCACAATGCCGGTGATGAACTTTTACAGGCCGCTTCTTTTGCAATGCAGGCAAGTTTCAGTCACATGGGTAAAGTTTATCGTACAGGTGGAGATGAATTCCTTATCATTATTCATACAGACAAAGATATGGAAGACCTCAAAACTAAATTCAAAGATATTACTAAAAACTGGCATGGAAACATTGTAGAAAGTCTTTCTGTTTCTATCGGTTATGCCAGAAAAAAGGATTATCCAACCGCATTAATTCACGACCTTGAAAAGATTGCTGATGAAAAAATGTACATCGATAAAGAAGCCTATTATATTTCAAAAGGAATTGACCGCAAAGGCCAGCAGGTTGCTTATGTTACAATATGTGGTGCCTTTACTACAATTATCCGCTTTAATATTCAGGACGAAACCTTCAGCTTCATAAAGAATAGTCTTACTGATTTTAATGCCAGATATTCAGCTTCCATCAGCATCTCAAAATGGCTCAATGATTATGTAGAAGAAGATTTTGTCCACCCAGATGATAAAGAATACTTTATGGACAAAACTGATATTGAATACATAAAAGATTTCTTCAATAAAGGCAATAACAACCTTTCAATTTTCTACCGCCAGAAAAACGACACCGGTTACGAAAAAGCCATGATGGAATTAATCAAAGCCGATAATTTCTCTTCTCAAACCCCTCACATTTTCCTTTACATAAGAAAGATGAACTAGACAGCACAACTGAGTCACTGAAGTATTTAATTGTTCTAACCCGCTCTTATCGAGGAACCGTTAAAAATAAAGTGCGCCAGCGGTTTATTTAGGTTCATCTTTTAAGAGCGTGTTCTTGGCATTAATGCCGAGAACCTCCTATCGAAAGAACTATTAAATACTTCTCATACTTCAGTTAAATAAAAAACCTGTCAGCAAGTGATATGTACCCATAATCCTGGACACATATTATGAACTAGGCGGAACGAATGGATGCTTCTCTGTATTTTACAGGAGGCATCCATTTTGTTTTAACCTGAATTCTTTTGTTGTTATAGTAGTCGATATATTCGGCAACTGCTACTGAAAAATCATTAAAAGATTTGAACTCTTTTTCATGACCATAATACATTTCATTTTTTAACCTGCCAAAAAAAGTTTCCATAATGCAATTATCATAACAGTTTCCCTTTCGTGACATTGATTGAATAATTCCATGGTTAGCAAGAACAGTCCTGTAATAACTATGCTGATATTGCCAGCCCTGATCTGAATGGAAAATAATACCTTTGCAATTTGGATTATTTTCAAAAGCTCTATCCAACATTCGTTTTATCTGTTCCATATTTGGACTCAGCGATAAGTCGTAGGAAATTATTTCGTTTGTATGCATATCAAGAATTGGTGAAATATAGCATTTACCCCAGGAAAAATTAAACTGAGAAACATCTGTTGTCCATTTCTGAAAAGGCGCCGTTGTACTGAAATCTCTGTTGATTATATTATCAGCAACCTTACCAACATCACCTTTATACGAATGATATTTTTCTTTTGGCCGTTTACCTTTAAATTCCATAGAGTGCATGATTCTTTGTACACGTTTGTGATTTACTTTTTCGCCACGATTCAAAAGTTCCCTGTAAACACGACGAACACCATATCTTCGTTTGTTTTCTGTAAAAATTTCTTGTATTTCTTCCGTTAAAACAGCATTTCGTTCTGATATAACATCTTTCTTGGTTGTTTCAAAGTAAAATGTCGATTTCGGCATATTTGCAGCTTTGAGAAGATAGTTTAATCTGTATCCTTCTTTTCGGAGTTCTTTGAGGACTTCTGCTTTTTCGCCTTGAGTTGCTGGTCCCATTCTGCATGTCTCAAGGCTATGGATTTTTTTATTACTTCGTTCTCCGCTTTCAGGAATTCAACTTCTGATCTCAATCGAATCAGTTCTTCGTGTTCTTCTTCTGTAAGAGATTTTGAGTGTTTAGGATTTTTCTTCATAATCGGATTCTTCCTTGGACGTCCCATTGGAATATTTACTAATCCATCATAACCGTTTGCTTTGTATTTTTTAACCCATTGATAAAGCTGACCAGAATCTATACCGGCATCACATGCTGTCGCTTGAATTGAATTTCCAACAAGAACTTTTGATACAAGTTCAAATCTTTCTTCTGGTGTCCATTGTTTTCTGTGTGGCTTATGATTTAAGGCTGAAAAGCCTTGGTGCTCTTCTATTCGTTTCCAGCGACGTATCATTTTATGAAAATCCTCTGGATTTTGTATTCCATCTGGAGTCTCAGGCCAGATCCCTTGTTTGTACATTTCAATACATTTTAATTTGTACTCTAATGTGTAGCGCATAAAAATACCCCTTTTACTTTTGTCCAGTAAAAGGGGTACATATCACTTGCTTCGGGATTTTTTATTTAACTTCCAATACTTTTACATCAAAACAGATGTAAGCATTTCCTGGAATTACTCCTGGATAACCCATTTCGCCATAAGCTAATTCAGGTGGAAGAACCATTTTTCTTGTTTCTCCAACTTTCATTTCCTGAA
>JAZQOB010000037.1:0-12597 GCA_045627625.1 Treponema sp. | reverse complement strand
GGAAAAGCCCGTACAGGAACTTTGCATTTGCCTCATGGTGATGTCAGAACACCTGTTTTTATGCCAGTTGGTACTTGTGCAACTGTAAAAGCTATGCCAAAAGATTTTCTCGAGGAGATTGATTTTGATATTATTCTTGCAAATACCTATCATTTATATTTAAGACCAGGTGCTGATTTAATTCAGGAAGCTGGCGGTTTACATGGTTTTTCACAGTGGAAGAAAAACTTTTTAACAGATTCCGGTGGATTCCAGGTTTTCTCTCTTTCAAAATTACGAAAAATCAATCCAGAAGGAGTTAAATTTCAAAGTAACATTGATGGAAGTTATCATTTCTTTACTCCTGAAAATGTTGTTCAGACTCAGGTAAAATTCAATTCTGATATTCAGATGCAGCTGGATGTTTGTACAGGTTTTGATGCACCTAGAAAAGAAGCCGAAAAAGCTTTAAAAGTAACCTGCGACTGGCTGCTTCGTGCAAAAAAAGAATGGGAAAAACATCGGGAAGAAGGTTATAAAGGCTATCTGTTCCCAATTGTTCAAGGTCACTTCCATGAAGATCTGCGAAAGGAAAGTGCTGAGTTTGTTTCTTCTCTTGATATGCCAGGTATTGCTATTGGTGGATTAAGTGTAGGGGAACCTGCTGATGTGTTCAAACAGTATATGAATTATACCTGTCAGTTCCTTCCTGAGGATAAAGTAAAATATGTAATGGGAATTGGAACTCCTGATTATATTCTTGATGCAGTACAGGCTGGTGTTGATATGTTTGACTGTGTACTTCCCACAAGAAATGCAAGAAATGGTTCTTATTTTACTCATGACGGAATGCTTTCGATTAAACAGGAAAGATGGATCCACGACTTTGGACCAGTAGATGCTGAATGTAATTGTAAAGTTTGTAAAACATATTCCCGAAGTTATTTAAGACATCTGTTTAAAGAACAGGAAATTTTAAGTTCCATTCTTGCTTCATATCATAATCTTTATTTCCTTAACAATATGCTTAAGGAAATTAGAGTTGCAATTAATGAAGATCGATTTGAACAGTATAGAAAAGATTTTCTTGAAAGATTTCATGCAAATAAACAGTAACGATAGTTATAGAATTTTGTTTGTTTAGTAGAAATGCTTATGAAAAAGACACTTATTTGTTTATTTATTTTCAGTTTAATGTTTTCATCTGTTTATTCGTCTGATTATGAAGAAGGCGAAAAAAAGGAATATGTTTCTAGAGGTGGAATTGCAGAAGTTCCATCAAGCAAGCGGCCAAAAGCCTATGACAAGAAAAAGGCGCAGGAAGCTGCGGAAAAAGATGAAAATCCTGAAGTAGATGAAAAAAATCGTAATACAATTATGTTTGGTACTTCATCAGAAGTAAGTGATCTTTTGTCAAAACTGATTAAAGATGATGATCCTCGTTATACAGAAGAAATTTATGATTTATTCCAGGAAACTCAGAATTCAACTGTAAAACAGAAGGTTTTGAATTACTTTGGAAAATGCGAAGATCCTTGTCTTGAAGATTTTGCTGTTGAACTTTTAAACGATCCTTATGATGAAAAATCAGAAGTAGTTCAGGCTGCTTTTGAATATATTGGAGCGGTAAAAACAAAAGCTGCAATTCCTGCGGTAATCACTCTTATTGAAAGTGAAAATGAAGTTTATTTCAACTGGGCTGTTTTGTGTCTTGGTGAAATAGGGGAAGCTGATGAAGCTATGTTCCTTGCTGAATATCTAGAAAGAGATGATATTTCAATTCCTCAGCGCCAGACAATCATGCGTGTATGTGGAAAAATGCATGCAGTTGAAACTTACGATTTGCTTGTAGATATTCTTGAAAATGAAGACGAAAATGCTTTTGTAAGAATGTATGCGGCAGAAGCATTAGGATTAATGAAAAAGCCTGAAGCAATAAAAGTTCTTGTTAGAAATTTTGGTGCTACAGATCCTAATCTTCGTCAGTATGTAGTTAAGGGAATTAAGAATTTTCCTGAATCTAAAGATGCTCAGAGAATTATTCTTCAGGGAATTAAAGATGATCACTGGAAGGTTAGACAGGAAGCAATCAAAGCGGTAAAAGAAATGAAAATGACTTCTGCCGTGCAGACATTAATCTATCGTGCTAAAAATGATTCAGAAAAAGTAATTAAGGATGAATGCTACAATACCTTAGGTGAACTCAATACTTCTGATGGAAATAAATTCCTTATTTCCCAGATTACTGATGAAAAATCTGGTGATACTGTAAAAGCAAAATGTGTTGAAGTTTTATTGAAGAATGGTACTGCCGGTGAAAAAGAAATTCTTGCACTTGCAGAAGAGACTCTGAAAGATGACCGAAGAAAATCTTTAAGAACTGCAATTGGTAAAGAACTTGCAAAATATAATCGTCCTGGTTTTGCAGGCATCTGTGGAATGTATCTTGAATCTAAAGATACAACTACAGTAAGTCTTGGCCTTGATATGTATAAAATGGGAAAATATTCTTCCGCAGAATCAAAAGTCCGTGCCATTGCTCTTGATAAAAAGGCAAATGTCGGTAATAAAAAACGGGCAATGAAAATGCTTGGTATAGAAGAAACAACAGAAACTGCTGATTCTTCTAAAAGTGCCAAATAATTTATTCTTTATATAAAAGATTTACAAGCCGTAGGATATTACTTATTCTGCGGCTTTCTTCTTCTGTAAATTCAACCTGTTCATCAAGCAGAATTTCCAGTGAAGAATGGGTTTCTGTCAGGGCAGTATTAAAACCTCTTGAAACCTTAAACCAGTAATTTCCATTGTTGTCAGTATAAAGGGTTATAAAACCGTATTCTTTATTTTTCGCTTTAGCAATGGCAACCTTTAGAACAACATCCAGACTTTCAATCAGGCTTTCCTTGTCAACTTCATTAAAAATATTGATGTTCATTTTGCGGTTCCATTTCTTTTCGGAAATTGGAGTCAAATCCAGGTTTTTTGCCGCAGTTAAAATTAAAGACATCTTTTCGCCATCTAAAAGCATTCCTTTATCTTTAGTAATGATTCGGCCTTTTAAGTTGGCACAGGCATTTAATTTGTTTTTATCTTTTTCTTCTTTTGCAGCTTCTATAAAAAGATCAATTGGAAGAATTGCAGTTTTCTTTCCTTTAATCTTTGTAGTTTCAAAAAGATATGAACCAAGAGAGAACGAATTATCCAGAGCTTCTTTTGAAAGCTGTTGAGGCTGTGAAGAAGTTTTTGAACCAGAGTTTTTAGTATTTTGCTTTGATTTACTCTGTCGGGATACTTTTTCAATGTATTCAACTTCATCCGCCGAAGAAGTTTTGCAGGCTGTGAGTCTTTCGTATAATGCAGGATTGATTTTATCCAGCATATTTTTTGTAAGGGGAGATACACTCATGGCAAAAATTCTAGAGGTTCTGACAATTTCACCTGCAACAATAAATACAGGATCCTGTCTGAATAAAACACTTCCAGGATGAATGCAGATATGATCAGCAGTAAGACTTCTATAGTTTTCACGGCCTTTTCTGATGCAGACAAACTGAATCATTCCTGCTGCAATACAGCAAAGATAGTCGGTCATGTTGCCACCGTTTTCTACAATAGGAATATTCATCCGGCCAACAATTTCTCCAAGCTGGAATCGGATATTTTCAATTTCAGCCATGACTCTTTCATCAAGATAATTTTTCTTACAGAATTTTTCACGATTGTCAGTCTGTTTGTAAGCATTAAAAAGATTAATATAAGTTCCAAAATCTCCCTGCATATCACGGAATCTGTGATGAGCCTTTCGAGCTTCCATTTCTTCGTTCGGAGGAAGAATAAAAGGAGAACTTGCAGACAAAAAGGAAGAAGCAACTAAAACTTTATCCATAACTTCTGGATAATACATTAGTGCTTCAACAATAATTCGGCTGATTCTTGGTTCCAGTGGGAATTTAACCATTAACTGACCAATTGAAGACAGTGTGTTATCTTTGTCCAAAGCTCCAAGCATGTTCAAGGTATCAACAGCTCCAATAATTCCTTCTTTTCCAGGACTTGCAATAAAATCAAAATCATAGAAATCAGTAATTCCTAGTTCTGCCATTCGTAAAACTACTTCAGAAAGGTCAGTTCTATATATTTCTTCTTTTGTGTAAAGTTCACGGGTTTCAAAATCTTTTCTTGTGTAAAGCCGGTAACAGGTTCCTTCGTGGGTTCGTCCTGCACGACCTTTTCGCTGATTACAGGAAGCTTTGGAAACTGTAGTTTCGATTAAGCTTGAAGTAAAAGTTCTGGGATTATAGAAATTTAATTTTGCCAGTCCCGAATCGATGACTGTAGAAATATCACTGATAGTAACTGAGGTTTCTGCAATATTAGTAGAAATAACTACTTTCTTTTTGCCAGCAGGAGCCGGATCAAAAACTTTTTCCTGTTCTTCTTTTGCAAGTCGTCCATACAAAGGAACAATATGAAGTCTTCTTCCAAAATATGAATGAGCAAGTCGGTCTACACAATCTTTAATGATTTTTTCGCCAGGAAGAAAGACGAGAATTCCTCCTTCATCGTCATCATTTTCTATAACTCTTGAAACTGTATTGAGGATTTTATTCAGTAAAAGATCACAACCAGAATCAGTAGTTGTGGTTGAACCCCCGGGAATAGGATCGTAAATTACAGAAACAGGGTAGGTAATAGTTTCAATTGAAACAACAGGTGCATTATCAAAATATTCACTGAAAGCCTGTGTATTCATTGTGGCAGAAGATACGATTACTCTAAAATCTTTTCGTTCTTTTAAAACTCGCTTAAGAAGACCAAGTACAAAGTCAATGTTAAGACTTCTTTCATGAGCTTCGTCTACCATGATTACGCTGTATTTCGAAAGCCATGGATCCAGCTTCATTTCCTGAAGAAGAATACCATCAGTCATGATTTTAATTCTTGTTGATGAGTCGGTTTTATCTTCAAAACGCATTTTATAACCAACAAGACCTGGATAAGTTGTACCAAGTTGTTTTGAAATAAATTCACTTACAGAAAGAGCAGCAATTCTTCTTGGTTGAGTAACTGCAATCATTCCATTTGTTGCGTAACCAGCTTCGTATAAAATTACAGGGATTTGAGTTGTTTTTCCTGATCCTGTTGGACTTTCAACAATGACAACCTGATTTTTTTCCAGACAGTCAAGAATGCTTTGTTTTTGCTGATATACAGGAAGTGATTTATAGTCTATTGCCATTCAAAAATATCCTTTGTTCGTTTTTTAGTAATCTGGAGTCTTTTGGTTAAATATTCAGCCCAAACTGTATCTCCAGTTTCGTTCAGGCTTTTTATTAATTTTGCATCCAGAGGCTTAAGAATGTAATCTCCATCTGGATTTATATATGTTGTAATAAAAAGGGGTCTTATAGAGTTTATATAAATTCCGTTTTCACCTTTTGAAAGCGAAATTGTATAAAACAGTCCATCCCCAGTATTATCAATTGGTTCTTCAGGATTTGCAGAATACAGACTTGGATCTCTACGCTGTCCGCTGATGGTGTTTCCGTTTGCAAACATAATCAGCTTCTTAGGGCTGTTGCTTTCGTAATCCATAAAGATTTTTCGGTCCTTTATGATATGAGCATGATTTGCCCAGATAATATCCGCATTGGCAGTATCCATCAGTTTTCTGTAAAAGTTTTCCTGAGACTCGGTGTAGTTCCGTCTGTATTCAGGTTCTGCCGTATGGATGGAAATAACGAATACATCGCAGGGATTTTCTTCCCGAAGTTTTTTACAGTAATTTATAAAGCTTTCTCTATGGCTTGAAACAGGAGGAACATAGTTAATGTAGCCGTTGTAATAGGTTTTATTCAAAAGTTCAGTCATTGCTATAAAAAGAATTTTCCAGCCATCTTTTTCAATTACATTGTAAGAAAAAGGGGCTTCTGGAGAAGGTTTTAATCCTGAAAAATAAATATTCTGTTTTTTGGAATCGTATTCGTCCTTAAGCTGTGAAGTATTAAGCATTGTCTGTTCCATACCTTCAAGTTTTTTATCATTAGTATGATTATTTGAGAGGGAGAATACATCAAAACCTGCATCAATTGCCGCTACAAGATAATCTTTAGGCATATTAAAATATGGATATGCTGAAAATTCCTGTAATGGGTCAATTGGTGCTTCAATGTTTGCAAAGGCAAGGTCTGCTTCTTTAATATATGGAGAAACATCTGTCCAGATGTTGTTATAGTCTTGAATTTTATAGTTTTCTTCGTGGCACATAATATCGCCGGCAAAGAGTAATGTTATTTTAGAATTAGATGATTTTTTAGTTTGGGCTGGTGCTGAAATTATTGAAGGTTCTTCAGCTACCTGATTGGATGAAGAACAGGATACAAAGAATATTGTTAATAATAAAAAAAGTATGCTAATTTTTTTCTGCAATGTAATAAACCTTTATAGAACAAAAAGGGCTGCCTACATGACAGCCCCTTTATTAATAGCAGATAAATCTACTATTTCCAGATTTTTTCACGGAAGAATGTCTGATTTCTATCAGCACCTACAGAAACGATACCAACTTTTGTTTCTGTAAATTCTTCGATGAACTCAACATATTCTTTTGCAGCTTTTGGAAGCTTTTTGTAAGAAGTACATTTTGTAATATCAGCTTTCCAGCCTGTGAACTTCTTAAGAATAGGTTTTGCTTTATTCAAATCAGGAATTGAAGTAGGGAAGTCAGATACGATTTTTCCATCGATATCATAAGCTACACATGCTTCAATTTCGTTCATGTCATCATAAATATCAAGATGTGTAAGAACCAGATTGTCGATTGAGTTTACAAAACAAGCATAGCGCAAAGCTACCAGGTCAAGATAACCACAACGGCGTGGACGACCAGTTGTTACACCAAATTCGTTACCTGTGTTTCTTACATAGTCACAAAGTTCACCTTCTGTTTCTGCATCGAATTCTGAAGGCATTGGACCATTTCCAACACGAGTTTCGTATGCTTTGAATACACCGTAAATTTTATCAATTGCTTTTGGACCAATTCCAGAACCTGAAGCAGCTCCGTATGAACCAGATGCACCAGAAGATACATATGGATATGTACCTGAATCGATATCAAGCATAGCACCCTGTGCACCTTCAAAAAGAATGTTTTCTTTTTTGTATTCGTGCAATTTAGCAGCAATATTTACACGCATTGAAATAAGCTGATCTTTGTACTGCTCAAGGAATTTTTTATCTTCATCTTCAAGATCGTTCCATTTTTCATCCCAGTCAAGGTCTGCAACACGGATACCATCTCTTTCAGATTTCATGGAATAAGTTGTACCAATACCACGACCTGTTGTTCCGATAGGACGCTTACGAGCAGCATCGCGAGCTTTATCCATTTCGCGGTAACCTGGTAATGTAAGATGAGCACGGTCAGAAATAAATACACGACCTTCCCAGTTTACACCGTTATCTTTAAGCATCTGGAGTTCTTTGAAAAGAGCTTCAGGATCGATTACCATACCAGAACCAAGGAATACTGATTTTTCTGGATAGAGGATTCCAGATGGAACCTGATGGAGTGCATATTTTTTCCCATCTACAACAATTGTGTGACCTGCATTAGCACCGCCTGCAAAACGAACAACGTACTTAGCATCCTGAGCAAGGTAGTCAACGATTTTACCTTTACCTTCATCGCCCCACTGGACACCCATAACAACAACGTTCATGGTTATCTCCTGCCGCTGAATCATCGCGGAATTAAGAATAATTATTTATATTTACCGCTGAATCATCGCGGTCAAATACTTAAAAATAATACCACAAAGCCTAAAGTTAAACAATTACTCCCCAAGCCAGCCTTTTAAAATATTGGCAATATCACCAGGATTGTTTTTTACCATAGAAGAAATTTCTTCCTTATTAGAATTAATAAAGCTGTCTGTTGCAGAGCCTTCCGGAGAAATAATTCCTTTGGCCTTTCCATAACGGTTTAATTCTCCAAGAACCAGAAGTTCCCTCTGAACCATTTCTTCATCTGAATGAGTAAATTTTCCCAGTTTTTTCATTTCCCTGGTAATCTTTCTCATTTCTTTAGGTTTGAATTGCAATATATCCAGAACAGGTTTACTGGCCTCAGGCCCCAGTTCCCCAAGCAGAACCGCCACCTTAGTCCACCCGTTAATTGAATCTTTTTCCGTAACTTTTATAAATTTCTTCATAAAAGATCCTCCCAATCACCATTATTTATTATACCACATAAAGATTTGTTTGTTTATTGTAAAATTCTGTGTGAAAAAAAATTAAATTTTTATGTAGGTACAAAATTGGAAAATTAATTCAGGAAAATATATTATAAAAAATAGGATTATCCCTGGATTAATTTTACAAAAAACAAAACAGAATCAAGAAGAATAAATCCTGCTGCGATGATTTCGATTACTGCAGCTGCTGTGAGTGTTGCTTTTTTCATTTAAATACCTCCGGCATTTAGCCAAAAATAGATTTTATGGTTTTAGTATAATAACGATGGTGTATCAGGTGGTGATACTGTTGAAAAAATGAAAAAAAATTTTTATTATTCTTTCGATTTGGAGATATTTTATGAAAAAATTATTATTTTTTATTTTGATTTGTGGAATTTCCTTTGTTGGCTGTAATAAAAAAACTCCTGCTGCTGTTGAACAAGATAATGAAGAAACTCCATCGGTTGAAGTTCAGAAAGAACTGACCGAAGCAACAATTGAAGCGGTTGAAGAAATAACTGTTGAAGAAGTAAAAACTGACTATGTAAATTCAAACTATACTATTACTGCTGGAAAATATTTTGGTGGTAAAAGACTTCAGACAAATATTCTTACTGATAAAGCCATGGTTCATGCCTTACCAGATGAAAAAAGTGAAGTACTTTTTCAGGCTCAGTTTAATCAGGTTTTTGATGTAATCAATTTTTCTGATACAAAATCTGAAGTTGATGGTGTTTCTGGTTACTGGGTTTACTGTTATGCTTCCGATGAACAGGGAACTGGAGAAAAAGGTTGGGTCCATTCAAAGGATATTAACATTGACCGCCTTGCAGAAGTTTCTGAAATTTCACTTGCTTATGAAAAAAGTGACCGTTCAATCTATATCAATGTTTTGAGACATAGTGGCGAATCTTTTGACCTTGTAGAATGTGTTTATATCAGCCGGTTCCCAGGACAGGATTTTTATACTTTTGTATGGAACAGCGATTATGATCAGGCTTTCTATACAGATCCTGTCGGAACTTTTGCCTGGTATCCTGAAACAAACGAAATCAAGCATATTTCTTATTTTGGTTCCATTGCTGATTGTGGCTGGACAAGAGCTTCAGATGATCAGAAATTCATTTTCGAAGATTATGGAACAGCACCTGGAATCCGTGGACTTGGTATTTTTGATGTAGAAAAAAACAAAATTATTTTTTCAGGTTCATATTATGAAGATTTAGAATTAGCTGATAATGAAGTTACAGTTGTTGAGGATTATTCTGAATTTAATATTACTTCTGGAAGAATCAGCGAAGAAGATGCCGAACTTGCAAAAGAATTTGAAGCAACTGTTCCTTTGTCTGATTCAGAAAAGGAAATGAAAAATAGTGGACTTGGAGTTAATACTGCAATTCAGTACAGATACAACTATTTAGAAGATTTTAAATACTACAAAGGTTGTATCCGTTATATCAGCCAATAAACCTTCTACTCAATGCCAAGAATCTTTTTGGCTTCGGTTTGAACGGCCTGGGCTAGCTTTGGTGGATTCAATACTTTTACTGAACTGCCAAAGCTTAAAACCCAGTGAAGTGTTTCCTGGAACTGATTGGTCATAAATGAAAGGTAAACACTTCCATCATCATTCTGTGCAATTTCCTGTGTTGCATGCCAGTTTCTCTCTAGAATATAAGTATTAATATTCCTGTCAAATACCAGTTCAATCTTTTCAGGTTCTTCAGTTGTAGTCCAGATACCAAAAGAAGGATCTATATATTTTTCAATCTTGAAATTTTCATCAGTCTTAAAGATCTCTTCTGTAATAACCAGGTCTTTGATTCTGGAAAGTGCATAGATTCTAATATCATTATGACTATGACAGTATCCGCAGATATACCAGTTACCCTTCTGACAGATTACCTGATAAGGATTTAATTTTCTTTTTGCATATCCCTGACGGCTTAATGAACGGTAGGAATACTCAATAGTTTTGTGAAGTTTTGAAGCATTAAAGATTTTATTGAAGATTTCTTCATCAATTTTTGGCAAAGGGTCTGAAATGAACTTAATGCTGTCATTCATAAAGGAAGAATCAACCGAAACCTTGTCAGGAAGCATTTCAGTAATTTTTCCCATAATCTTCTTAAAAGATTCTTCCAGAGGTGTGTTCTTGTACTGTTCAAGAAGCGGCATGATGGTACTTACTGTAAAAAGTTCTCCTTCGGAAAGCATTACACTTTGAATAAAAAAGTTATTGTCCGAATAGTAGTAGCCGTTTCTAATCTGGTCATATTCCAATGGAGCATCATACCGGTCCCTGAGAAATTCAATATCTCTCATGATTGTGGCACGGGAAACTTCAAATTTCTTGCTTAAATATGTACTGTTTGGATATCGTCCAGAACGGATTTCTTTATCAAGTTCCAGAATTCGATGAATCTTAACTTTTTCTTCTCTGTTTGCCATTAGGAATACCTCGTTATTATATTGTAATTGACTATTTAATTTTTTCAAGTTGTATAATTGACATATCTTATGCATCTATATATAATTCTAAAAATTATCCAATTTGCAAATTATCAGTTTGCGTCGCAAGCTTAATATAGTTTTTTTACTCCCGTTTCTATGTGGAGTAAAAAAAAAAGGCCTGATGATTTTTACATCATAAGAGTCTTTTTTAGGAGAACTAAATGGCTTACATTTTTGAAGAACCATCCCACACATTTGATGAATATCTGCTCGTTCCTGGTTATACAGGCCCAGATTGTATTCCTGCTAACGTATCTTTACAGACACCTGTAGTGCGTTATAACAAAAAAGCTGGCGAAAAATGTCCACTTACAATGAATATTCCAATGACATCTGCTGTTATGCAGGCTGTATCTGACGATAAGCTGGCTGTTGCTTTAGCTAAAGAAGGTGGTATTTCCTTTATTTTTGGTTCTCAGACTATAGAAAATCAGGCAGCAATGGTTGCCCGTGTAAAAGCATATAAAGCTGGTTTTGTAACTTCTGATACAAACATTAAACCTGATCAGACATTGACAGAATTGGTAGAAGCAGTTGAACAGACTGGACATTCTACTGTAGCAGTAACAGAAGACGGAACTGCAAACGGTAAACTCCTTGGTATTATTACTGACCGTGACTTCCGTATTAATCACTGTGCTCCAGATGCAAAAGTAAAAGATTATATGACACCTCTTTCTAAGCTTGTTATGGCAGAAGAAGGTATTACTCTTGAAGAAGCTAACGAAATCATCTGGGAAAAGAAAGTTAATCAGCTTCCTGTTGTAGATAAGAACGGAAAACTTTTAAGCTTAATCTTCCGTAAAGATGCTGCAAGTCATCAGGAACATCCACTTGAACTTCTTGATTCAAAGAAACGCTATATTGTAGGTGCTGGTATTAATACTCGCGACTATATGGAAAGAGTTCCTGCTTTGCTTGAAGCTGGTGTTGATGTAATGACTTTGGATTCATCTGAAGGATTTACTGAATGGCAGAGAAGAGCTTTACAGGATATTCATGCTAAATGGCCAAATGCTAAAGTAGGTGCTGGTAATGTTGTTGATGCTGATGGTTTCAACTTCCTTGCAGATGCTGGTGCTGACTTTGTAAAGATTGGTATTGGTGGTGGTTCTATCTGTATTACTCGTGAACAGAAAGGTATTGGTCGTGGTCAGGCTACTGCTACAATCGAAGTTGCAAAAGCTCGCGATGCTTACTATGAAAAGACAGGTATTTATATTCCTATCTGTTCTGATGGTGGTATCGTTTATGATCATCATGTAACATTGGCTTTGGCTATGGGTGCAGACTTTGTAATGCTTGGTCGTTACTTTGCTCGTTTTGATGAATCTCCAACAAACAAACTTATCGTAAATGGTAACTATGTAAAAGAATACTGGGGAGAAGGTTCTAATCGTGCTAGAAACTGGCAGCGTTATGACCTTGGTGGAAAGAAAGGAATGGCATTCGAAGAAGGTGTTGATTCTTATGTTCCATATGCTGGTTCACTCCACGACAATGTTACTCTTACAACAAGTAAAGTTATTCACGCAATGTGTAACTGTGGTGCTGTAACAATTCCAGAACTTCAGAAGATTGCTAAGATTACAATGGTATCATCTGCTTCTATCCGTGAAGGTGGAGCACATGATGTTATTGTTAAAAATACAGTAAAAGCTAACTAATTCAGTTTTAGTTGATTTCAGAAAGGAGCTGTTCGTTATAACGGATGGCTCCTTTTTTTTAGAAATTGAAATAATAATTGATTTTTACTATAATTATGTATTATGAATGACGAAAAAATTGTAATTAAAGGTGCAAGAGAACATAACCTTAAGAATATAGATGTAACCCTGCCACGAAATAAACTTGTTGTAAT
>JAZQOB010000036.1:0-5781 GCA_045627625.1 Treponema sp. | reverse complement strand
TTACGGGTTTTAGGGCAGAGCCCTAGGCGAGAGGATAGGACGCAACAAAGTGCGGCCGTAAGGGGAGACTTCCCCTTCCTGTGAATTTTTTTTGTTTGATTACTAAGGAGTATAGATTATGTCAGATAAAGTTGTGTGTTTTGGTGAAATTATGTTGCGTCTTGAACCAGAAGGATATTTCCGTTTTGTTCAGGTTGATAAAATGACTTCGACTTTTGGTGGTGGTGAAGCTAATGTGTCGGTTTCGCTGGCTAATTATGGTTTGGATTCTTATTATGTTACTAAACTTCCTAAACACGAAATTGGACAGGCTGCAATTAATTCATTGCGTCGTTATGGTGTAAATACAAATTATATTGTTCGTGGCGGGGACAGAGTTGGTATTTACTATAATGAACGAGGGGCTTCTCAGCGCGGTTCAAAATGTATTTATGACCGTGCTCATTCTTCTATTGCAGAAGCTAAGCCAGAAGATTTTGACTGGAAGACTATTTTTCAGGATTGTAAATGGTTCCATCTGACAGGTATTACTCCTGCTTTAGGTGGAAATATGGTTCAGATTTGTATTGAAGCATGTAAGGCTGCAAAGGCTGCAGGAGCTACAGTTTCTTGCGATTTGAATTATCGTGGAAAACTTTGGACTCGTGAAGAAGCTCGCAAGGCAATGACAGAAATCTGTAAATATGTTGATGTTTGTATTTCTAATGAAGAAGATGCAAAAGATGTATTTGGAATTGAAGCAGAAAATACAGATATTACAGGTGGAAAACTTAATAAAGATGGATATAAATCTGTTGCAAAACAGCTTGCCGATAAATTTGGATTTAAAAAGGTTGCAATTACTCTTCGTACTTCAATCAATGCTAACCGCAACAACTGGGCAGCACTTTTGTATGATGGAAAAGATTATTGCTTCTCAAAAGAATACGAAATGTATATTGTAGACCGCGTTGGAGGCGGGGACAGTTTTGGCGGCGGTTTGATTTATGCCATCTTAAATGGAAAATCTACTCAGGAAGCTGTAGACTTTGCAGTTGCTGCTTCTTGCTTAAAACACTCAATTGAAGGTGACTATAACATGGTTTCTGTTGATGAAGTTGAAAAACTTGCAGGCGGGAATGGATCTGGAAGAATTCAGAGATAAGTAAAAAGAATCTTAAGCGGGGACGGGTCTGCAATTAAAACTAATTGAGATCCGTCCCCGTTTTTTTATTTGTGTGGAGACCCGTCCCCAAACAGAAATATTTTAAGCTACTAAATCAACGACGGTGATTTTGAGAAGCTTTTCGTAGAAGCCTTCTGCAGCATTTTTCCAGAATAATGCTACATCGTATTCGTTCTTGCTCATAAAGAATTTTGACATTCTTACACATCGTTCAAATTTTTCAACAGTAATTTCGTACAAGTTCATATGCAACCCCTGTAGATTATTAAAATATAGTCTGCAAAAGCAAACATCTTATGACCTTAATATAACAGGGGTGGTGTATCAAGGGGTGATACACCTAATTAAGTATGTACTTATTTTTTGAAAATTTTTAATTTTTTTTAGAATCTTTCAGCTTTTTTTCCTTTTTTCACGAATGCAGCAGCTCCGCTACTTTTTTTTGAAGAAGAGCGTTCTGTCTGATTATGAGGATTGTTGTTTGAGCGTCCAGACTTGTAGGAGTCCTTTGAGCTTGAAGCGCGTTTTTCGCTTCTTTCTCCTTTGCCACCTCGTCTGCTTCTTGATTTGTCTGATTTTTCAGATCTGTCCCCAAAGTCACTTCCGCGGCCTCCTTTTCTGGAGCCTCTTCCTTCTTCTTTTGAATCTATATGCATGTGTGGAATCTTGCTGTTTCGTTTGGCCATTTCCAGAGCTTTTTTAGCAGAAGCAGTTGGAAGGCTTACTAAAGAGAATTGCTGTGCAACATCGATATCATCAACCATTCTTCCAGGAATATGAAGAAGTTCGCTGAAATACTGTGCAATTTCCTTTGCGCGATAACCATCTTTCTTTCCAAGCGAAATGAAAATTCGCATCTGGTCTGTATTCAAACCGAATTCCTTTGTAGAAATTCTTCCATAATGTTTTGGAGAAAGCTTTTCACCATACATTACAGAAAGGAGAGATGCAATAACTTTATCTGCTTCCTGGTTTTCAAGAAGTTCTTTGGCAAGTTCCTCAAATTTTGGAACCAGTAATGACTGATTTAATTCTTTTACAACAGTTGGTTCAATTCCTTCTTCTTCAGTTTCTGCAGGAATTGTTTTAGTTGTAAACAGCTGATTTTTCAACTCATCAATAATTCTGTCTTCTTTAATTGTAAGAACTTCATTTACTGTTGGAATTTTTTCAGCTAGAATTTTACTTTTTGTAGCTCTTTCAACATTCTTTATAAAATAGTTGAGCTTTTTGCGTTCTTCTGGTCTTACAAAAGTAACTGCAATTCCAGTTGTTCCTGCACGACCTGTTCGGCCAATACGATGAACATAAGTTGCTGTGTCAAACGGAAGAGAATAGTTTACAACATGGCTTAAGCCGGAAATATCAATTCCTCGGGCTGCTACATCGGTTGCAACGAGAATTCTTGTTTTCTTGTTTCTAAAGCGTTCCAGAACTTTTTCACGCTGATTCTGCATAATATCCCCATGAAGGGCTGCGGCTTCGTATCCTCTTAGATCAAGGGAACGGGTAACATTGTCAGCATCCATTTTAGTCATTGTAAAAACAAGACCGTAAAAATCAGGAGACATATCAATAAGACGAACCAAAGCTTCAATCTTATCGCTTTCCTTTACCATCCAGTACTTCTGCTGAATTAAAAGAGCTTCATCAACGACTTTTTCTTCTTCGATAATGTCGTATTCACCCATGAAGTCTCCGGCAATTTTGAGAATTGGAGAAGGCATTGTTGCACTGAACAGAAGAATACGGGCATCGGTGTTGGAATGCTGGAAAATTTCACGGATATCATCAATAAAGCCCATATCAAGCATTTCATCCCCTTCGTCAAGAATGAAATATTTGATTTTGCTTAAATCCAGCGTTTTTCTTTCGATATGATCTTTGATTCGACCTGGTGTTCCAACTACAATTTCTGATCCCTGTTTTAATTCACGAATCTGCTGTGCGTAAGAAGCACCTCCGTATAAAACAGTTGTTCTAGGGAAACTGTTGGAAGTAAAAGACTGCATTTCTGTGCAGGTCTGCATTGCAAGTTCGCGAGTAGGTTCAAGAATCAAAGCTTCAACATGATCGCTTTTGCTTCTGATGTTCTGAATGATTGGTAAACCAAAGGCTGCAGTTTTACCTGTCCCTGTTCTGGCTCTGGCAATAAGATTTGCTTCGCCGTTCAATAATCTTGGAATGGCAAGAATCTGAATTGGGGAAGGGGTAACAAAGCCTTTTTTTTCTACAGCTTTAAGGGTGAATTCATCTAAGCCTAAATCTTCAAATGAAACAGTGTCATCAGAATCTGCTTCAAGTTCTTCATTTTCAGAACCTGTTAAATTCTGATCTTCAGACTGAATTACTTCTTCAGATTCAATCTGATTTTCTAAGTTTTCGTTTTCCATAAAAATCCTTTGCTGTCATTTAAAGCAAAGGTTCCTATTTAACAAACTTATTCTAAGAGAACTCCTGTTCCACCATGAACTTTTGCTTTAGTTTGACAAGTCATTAAAATATATAGGAAAAAGAAATAATATACAATGATTGAGACCCGTCCCCGTTTGAAATTTAATGAAAAATGTGGTATATTATACTATATGGATACAAAATTTGTTGTTGACCAGAAGGTCGTTTACCCAAGTCAGGGTGTTGGAATTATTAAGGAAATCTTTACAAAAGTATTTCGGGAAAATGAGACTCTTTATTATAAGATTTACATTGAAGCCTCTGACATGATTGTAATGGTACCTGTTGAAAAAGCAGATGATTTAGGAATCCGACAGATTGTTTCTGCCGAAGAAGCAGAAAAAGCTTTGAGTTTACTTTCAGATGATTTTGAACCAATTACTTCAGACTGGAAGTTACGATATCAGCAGAATCTTGATTTACTTAAAAAAGGAACTGTAGAAGATATCGCAAAAATTGTACGATGTCTTTATAACCGTAGTAAAGTTAAAGAACTTCCTATTCTTGAAAGAAAACTTTATGACTCTGCAAAGAAGCTTCTTATTGATGAAATTTCTTGTGCATTGGGTAAAGATGATAAAGAAATCGAAAAGGTCATTCATACAAAACTTGAACCATTTGGTGCTACTCAGAAAGCAAAAGCTTCTATTCCATCAGATGAAGACGAAGATGATGATTTGATGGGTGATGTTAAACGTTCTAGAGATTCTGATGAAGACGATGATGATATGGACGACTCAGACGATTCTAGAGACAACGATTCAGACGATTTCGACGATTTTGACGAAGATGACAATATCTAAAAATATTGCAATTGTAATTACTGCTGCCGGTTCTTCTACAAGAATGGGTAGTGGTATAAAAAAAGAATACATGAGCCTTGGCACTGGGACAGTTCTGTCTAATAGTGTTAAGGCTTTTATTGATGCCTCAAAAAATTCCGATCATAGTTTTAATATTTCCCATCTTATTATTACAACTCCTGTAAATGGTACTGTAGAAGCTGCTGAAGCTATGTCAGCTTTCTTTGCTTTTGATAGTGAGATTCAGGAAAAGGTTGATTATGTTCAGGGTGGATATACAAGACAAAGTTCTGTTTTTAATGCAATTAACTATCTTGAAAAACATGCAGTAAAACCTGATTATATTCTTATCCATGATGGTGCAAGACCCTTTGTTTCCCAGAGAATTATTGCTGAAGTTCTTTCTGCTGCAATTGAAAATGGTGCGGCAACTCCAGGTATAACTCCTACAGATACTGTAAAACTTCTTGATGAAAATGGTTTTATTATTCAGCATATGGAACGAAACCGTCTTACCTGCGTTCAGACCCCACAGGGCTTTGAATTTTCCAGATTGGCAGAAGCTCATCATAAGGCTTCTTGTGATGGACATGAATATACTGATGATACAGAAATCTGGGGCAGATATTGCGGAAATGTAAAACTTGTTGAAGGGGATGCAAAAAATCTTAAGATTACCTATCCTGGAGATATTGAACGGGGTCTTAAAAAGGATAACTGATATTTATGATAAAAATTGGTTTGGGCTATGATTTACACAGATTAATAGAAGGTAGAAAACTTGTCCTTGGAGGAGTTGAGATTCCTTTTGAAAAAGGGGAAGATGGACATTCTGATGGGGATGTTTTACTCCATGCTGTTACAGATGCAATTCTTGGTGCCACTGGACTTGGAGATATCGGTTCCTATTTTCCTCCTGAACAAGCCAAGTGGAAAGATGCAGATTCTGCTCAGTTGTTGAGAACTGTCCTGAAAGATGTATATGCACAAGGCTGGAAAATCGGGAATATTGATTGTGTAATTAAACTTGAAAAACCAAAGTTCATTCCGTATAGGACAAGAGTTATCAGTTCTATTGCAGGGATTTTAGGAGTTGATGAATCTCAGGTTTTTGTAAAGGCGAAAACTGGAGAAAAGCTTCCTCCTGTAGGAACTGGAGATGCAATCGAAGCAACAGTTGTCTGTCTGCTTGAACGATAATCATCATAATTTTAATTCAATAAAAAAAGGACTGTCTGTTTGAAGTGCACCCCTAAAGTTGGACAAATAAAGTTCAATTTTAGGAGGTGCATTTTTTATGTCCAAATACTCAGAAGAGTTCAAATTAAAAATTGTAAAAGAACATAAAGAAACGCATAT
>JAZQOB010000035.1:0-2016 GCA_045627625.1 Treponema sp. | reverse complement strand
AAAGACAGCGACAACTGGTTGTACATGCCTGCCATGAAAAAGACCCGCCGAATTGCTTCCAGCGGTTCAGAAGGTGAAGGCTCATTTATGGGTACAGACTTTACTTACGAAGACATGGGCGATCGCGGCTTAAACAAAGATGACTACACACTTTTGGGAAGTGAAACAGTAGACGGCGTTGAATGCTACAAAGTTGAATGCGTTTCAAAAGCTCACACAGAAAAAGATCCTCGCAGAGTTGTTTATATTGGGAAAAAGGACTTTCTTTTGTACAAGGCAGAATTTTATGACCGCCAGAATACTTTGCACAGAGTTTTAACATGTAGCGACTTTACTACAATCGACGGATACAAATCTGCAAAGACAATGAAGATGGAAAATGTTCAGAGTGGCAGCTGGTCTTTAATTCAGATGAAAGATGTTGTTTACAATGCCAGCGATATTGACGATTCACTGTTCACAGTTGCAGCGCTGGAAAAGGGAAGAGTTAGATAAATAGAAATTCGGAATGGGGAATGCGGAATTAGGAATAGGGAATTGTTGATTCGGTTTCTGAGGTTCTCGAAAGACGGTTAAGATTTTTACTGAAAAGAGTGTTTTATGAAAAGAAATATTTTATCAATAATATTATTAGGTTTAGTTGGAACATTGTGTTTCACGCAGGAAATTAGTTTTTCTGGGGAACTTAGCACTATGTGGGGAATGGCTGCACCTTGGACTGCAAACGCTGGTGATTTTGTTGCTGGTGATACAGGTTTTACCGGCAGTCTGGAAACTTATCAGGGCAACAGCACATTATATATAGAAGGAAACGTAAATTATAATGCTTTGAATAATCAGCTGGATTTTGATTTAGGTGAAGCTTACATCGATTATGCAGATTCTAACTGGGGATTCAGAATCGGGAATCAGAAAGTGGTGTGGGGTAAAGCCGATGGAATAAACATTACTAATTCGGTTTTCCCGGAAGATTCAAGTTCCTTGTTCAGCGATGATTCATCACTTTCAGTGACTGCAGCTAAATTTTCAATTTCAGGAAACACTTATAATATTGATGTCCTGTGGATTCCATTTTTCAGAGGGACAGACCTTTCGTTAGAAGAAGGTTCTCCTCTTAGAAATGCAATGATTCCTTCTCAGGTTGCAATTCCAATGGTGGGTAGCGTCCCAGTTCAGATTGGCAATTTACAAACACCAGAGTTTGCACTTAAAAACGGAGAATACGGCCTAAAACTCAGCGGATATTTTTCTTTGTGTGATGTTTCACTTTACGGTTTTTACGGCTGGGACAAAATGCCATTAATGAATTACAGTCTGGTTATTCCAAATCCTCCTGTACCAGATGCAATTAAAATTGATGGAGAATACTCCCGCCTTGCAATGTTTGGGCTGGATGCTGCTTTTCCAATTGGAGCCACAGTTTTGCGCCTGGAAGGAGCTTATTTCCCAAACAGAAAAATGCAGGCTAGTGCAGAAACTATCTTAGGCGGTGGTGAAATTGGAATTGGCCAGCACCAGATAATGGCACTTGCAGGACTTGACTGGATGCCTTCCGGCTGGACAATTACTGCGCAATATTATTGCGATGTAGTTTTGAATAAATCAGACAATCTGGAACGAAAAGATGCCTTCAATCACGGAGCAACACTTAGCATTTCAAAAACTTTTCTGCAGGATACTCTGGAAATTTCGCTCAGCGGACTTGTGGGCCTGAACGATTTTGATTCAGCACTTACTTTGGAAGAAAAATATAGTCTTTCAGATCAGATAAAACTTTCGGCTGGAACTTATGTTTTCCTTCCAGGTCCAGATGGTGATGGAACTTACGGCAAGCTTAAGGATTTAAGCACGATTTACATAAAGGCTCAGTATAGCTTTTAGTTTATAGTTTTTAAAATTTCTTTTTTATCGGGTTGTTCTTTTCTTAATATAAAGGCGAAGAGACAGCCCGATTTTTTTTTGTTGGGGATTATGTTATAATTCATTATCTATACAAATAGAAATTGATATAAATAA
>JAZQOB010000034.1:0-2981 GCA_045627625.1 Treponema sp. | reverse complement strand
ATCGGAGCTTTCTTCATACCGTTCATCCTGTTTGACGGTACAAAAGAACTTCCTAAGAAGCTTATTCCCGTATTCACGGGATTCATCATCAAGATGATTGTAATAACCATCTGTATGATGTTCGTGTTCTACCTCTTCATTGTTAATTTACAATAAATCATCCAACAAATTTCCAGTAAGAATTCCAATAATTTCCAATAGGAATTCCATGGAATTTGCACATAAATAAAATGGGGACATGAGCTCATCCCCATTTTATGAGACACTCTTGGTAACGCAAAAAACTAAGAGGAGTCAAGGAGATGATTTCAATGTCCACCGTAGAAAGTATACGGCAAAAACACAGAAAAGGCATGACCATTGCACAGATTTGCCGTGAAGAAAAAGTCGATTACAAGACAGCAAAAAAGTACATCGAAAAGGAAGATTTCAGTGAGCCGCTGCCAGCCAGACAGGAAAGACCTAAGATAGTAGACCAGTACAAAGACTGGATAGTACAGCTTCTGAAAGATAATGAGCACAACTGGTACAAGCAGAAACTGACCGCAAAACGCATCTATAGGCTATTGAAAGAAGCATATCCGGCAGCAGAAATATCCTACAGTTCTGTAAACCGATTTCTGATTGAATACAACAAGAAGAATAAAAAAGATGCAGGATTCAGTCACCTTACGTGGTATCCCGGAGAAGCACAGGCTGATTTTGGAGAAGCTGACTTTGACACAGTCTGTGGCCGTCAGAGGCTGAAATATCTGGTCCTGTCATTTCCCTATTCAAACAAAGCCTTCGTTCAGATTTTCAGGGGCGAAAACTGTGAATGTGTAATGCAGGGGCTTCTGTATATTTTTGAATATATCGGAGGAGTCCCTGGAAAGATAGTGTTTGATAATGCAACGGGAATCGGAAGGCGAACCTGCAAGATTCTTGAGGAAAATGAAGTCTTCATACGCTTCAGAATTCATTATGGCTTTGAAAGCCGGTTCTGCAATCCGTATGCAGGACACGAGAAAGGCAATGTCGAGACTAACGTTGGCTACATTCGACGTAACATGTTTACGCCTCCAATCCAGATTCCATCTGACATCCAGGAATTCAACGAGACGGAACTCCTGGTCATGAATGAAAAGCTTATGGGCGAAAGAATGCATTACATCCATCAGAAACCTGTGGATGAGCTTTTTGAGGAAGAAAGGGAAACGGCTCTGCTTCCGCTGCCACCAAAACGCTTTGCCGCAAAAAGAATCCTCAACAGGAAAACTGACAATTATGCCAACGTCACGCTGGAAAACATCCACAAGTATACGCTTCCGTCAGAATACAGGAACAGCGAAGTGATTGTTGAAACCTGGGCATGGAAAGTATCTGTTTATGATTTGAATGGATGTTTGATTGAAGAATTCGACCGTGAATACGGCAGCGAAAGGACAGAATCCATAAGTGCAGTTACAAGCCTCAAGTCACTTGTAAGGAAACCTGGTTCATGGAGCAACAGCATCTTTAGGGCGAATCTTCTCAACGGGAATCCGTTCAAAGAATATCTGGACAGAACAAGGGACGAAAACCTGAAGCACAGGATTTTCTACGAGTTTGAGAAGGCTATGGGCAGCTTTGAATATGCAGTTGTCATGGAAGCCTTTACGGAAATGGCTGCAAGAGAAGTTGATATGACAAAGGAATGCAATGTTATGGCATGCTGCTCAAGGGTAAATTCATGTCCCGTTGATTTCAGCTTTAACCCGACTGGAGTAAGCCTTGATAAATACGGCTGTTTTATGATGTATGAGGGAGAAAATGATAATGCAGCAATCTGATAAAAAAGAATTACAGAGCGAAGTGGGCGAAATGATGAAGAAAATGTTCTTCTCGCAGCCTGTGATAAACAGATACATGGGAAAAGCAGGTTTGAAAGAACTGGAAAACATGAAGATTCTACTTGAAGATGAAAAAAATGTCAGAACGGTTTCAAGAAGGGCTCGTTTCCTGAAAAGTGCCAGTTTTCCTACGATGAAATCCTTTGATGACTATGATTTTAAGGGAATCAAGTTTCCAAAGAACTTTACGAAAGATGAAATGCTTTCCCTGGACTTCATCGCAAAGAAACACACGGTTGTTTTTTATGGAGGCTGTGGTTCCGGGAAAACTCATGCAACAATAGCACTTGGTGTTAATGCATGTAATGCTGATTATAAGGTCAAGTTTTTTACACTGACTTCACTTGTCATGTACCTGAAAACTGCAAAGAACAATGGGACTTTGGACAGGGCATATAAGACACTCATGTCACAGAATCTGATCTGTATTGACGAATGGGGCTACCTGCCATTGGATCTTGAAAGCGGACAGCTTCTGTTTTCTGTAATTTCCAATGCTTACGAAAGGCTGTCTCTGATAATTACAACAAACCTGCCTTTTAACGAATGGGGACCACTGTTCACTGATGACCAGCTTGCTGCTGCCATAATTGATAGGATTGTTCATTATGGGCACCTGATTAATACAGGAAACAAAGACTGGCGTCTTGAACACGCCCTTATGAAAGACTAAAACAGGCAATTTGCAGATGGAAAATTCCATGGAATTCCATTTGCAAATTTATTGGAATTTTGTTGGAAATAATTTGGAATTTCTATTGAAAAAAAACATATGTTGTCATAAACCTCTTGTACATGCAGTTTACAAAAATCTTTACAGGGTCAGTCTTTCCATTTTCATCTTTGTTTTGATGTTCAGAACTGTTTTCAGCCGAGTTACCTTCACTCTGCTCGCTGTTCTGTACCACCTTTTGCTTGTTCCTGGCACGAATGTAATTGAAATTACTATCCTCAGAAATCACGCAAGATGAAAGCAGAAGCATTGCTCCAACACTAACAACAATCTTAAAAGACCTGAACAATTTCATATCAATAATCGCTCCTTTCCTATTGTTCATCCCAAACTACCTCGTCATTTTCAAGACCTTCTGCCACCCAATCGGCTTCTAT
>JAZQOB010000033.1:0-39661 GCA_045627625.1 Treponema sp. | reverse complement strand
GAAACACGGCTTCCTGTAACTGCCATACGAATTGGCATCATAAAGTCACCAAGTTTAATTCCAAGTTCTTCAGCTTTAGCCTTAGCAAGATTTTCTGCACCTTCGTGATCCAAAGAAAAACACTGGTGAACAAAGTCTTTTGCAGCTTCCAAAACTTCCTTAGTTTTAGCAAGATCGATTTTCTTTGGAATGATCTGTTCTGCAGGAGGAACAGCTGGTTCTGTAAACATAAAGTGAACCATTTCTGCAGCTTCTGTTAAGAACTTAAGGCGTTCCTGGATAAGTGGCATAAGACCAAGGAGTGTCTTTTTAACATCAGCAGAAGACATATTCATTGATGCATCAACACAGTATGGTTCCCCATCTTCACCAAGAGCAACACCAGAGAATTCAGGACCAACATTTGGTTTTGGCTGTGGATTTTCTGGATTGATTTCCAAAGTTGCATCTCCAGTTCCTGTAATAAATGGAAGAGTCCATTTGTATAATTCTTCAGCAGAAAGCTGGCGGATGTAGTTGCCGTTATAATATTCAAGTTTTTTATAGTCAAATACAGCAGGAGCCTTGTTCAAGTGTTCAAGTTTGAAAGCCTTTGCAAGTTCATCCAAAGTATAGAATTCTTTTCCTTCTTCATAAGAACAACCAAGCATTGCAACATAGTTTACAATAGCCTGTGGCAAATAACCTCTTGCACGGAATTCATTCAAAGATGTAGAACCGTGGCGTTTAGAAAGTTTTTTACCATCTGAACCATTTACCATTGGCAAGTGACAGAATTCAGGATGTTCCCAACCAAAAGAACGGTACATCTGAACATGAAGTGGAGTTGATGGAATCCATTCTTGAGCACGCATTACATGTGAAATCTGCATCATGTGGTCATCAACAATGTTAGCCAAGTGGTATGTAGGGAATCCGTCTGACTTCAACAAAACTGGATCTGGAGAAATATCTTCATTCTTCCAAACAATATCACCAAGGATGTGGTCAGAGAATTTTGTTTCTCCTTCCATTGGAACCTTAAGACGAATAACATAAGGTTTTCCAGCATCAAGATTTGCTTTTACTTCTTCTGGAGTCAAATGGCGGCAGTTACGGTCATAACCAGGAGCCATTTTATTTTCAGTCTGAATCTTGCGGATACGATCCAATCGTTCAGCATCACAGAAACAGTAATAAGCTTCACCATTTTCTAAAAGTTTGTTTGCATATTCTTTATAAAGTTCAAAGCGTTCAGACTGAACATAAGGACCAAGTTCTCCACCTTTTGAGCCACCTTCGTCCCAGTCAATTCCAAGCCATTCCATTGTGTCGTAAAGGTTCTGAACATATTTTTCATCAAAACGAGTACGGTCAGTATCTTCAAGACGAAGAATAAATTTTCCGCCTTTAGATTTAGCATACAAATAGTTGAACAAAGCAGTGCGAACACCACCAATATGCTGCATTCCTGTTGGAGATGGAGCATAACGAACACGAACTTCTTTAATATTTTCCATATTTTCCCTCTTTTCTCAATATTAGTGAGATATTCCACCCGTTTGAGCGCGAGTAGTAAAGTATATTTTAATGAAATGTAATAAATTAGACAATAAAGAGATTCTTGAATAAGGGAGGAGCCCCTCCCTACGCCCGCACTTCGTTGCGTTCTACCCTTCCAGCGGGGCAACTGCCTCTAATATTTCGGCCCCGCAACGCCCCAATAATTCTTCATTCTTCATTTTATAGCTATTTTCTTGACCTATAGCTATATTTAAAGTTAATCTATATCTATAACACTTTCTGGAGGCTCAAAATGTACGATAATGCTATCCCTGTTTTCGAAATGAAAAATAAACTTTCCTTCTATTTACATAAGGCCGAATCAAGCGGACCTGTATTTATAAGCAATAGAGGAAAACCTGCTTTTGTATTACAGACAATCGAAGATTACGAACAGAATATAAAAAAAGAAAAAACACCTTTCGAGGCTGTCGCTGAAATGAGAAAAAAGTATGGATTAACAGATTCCGATTTTTCAGAAGATCTGACAGATTATTTTGATAATCTAAAAGATCATAGTTATTCTGGTCCTTCAGATTCAGATCATATTTTTGATGGAGTTTAATTATGAAAAAGCCAATATATCTTTTAGACACAAATATTATTTCAGAGCTTGCAAAACCAAACCCTAATCAAAAACTCGTTGAACTTATTAACGAAAAAAAAACTTTATGTGCAATTTGTTCAACAACATGGAATGAACTTATTTACGGACTTTACAATTATCCAGAAGGCAAAAAGAAAAAGTATTTATTTGAATTTATAACTGATTATGTTCAAAGTAATTTTCCCATAATCGATCTTGATAATCATGCTGCCTGGATTTTGGGAGATTTGCGTTCCAGATTAAAATCAATTGGAAGAAATTCTGACAAAATTACAGGTTATGCAGATATTGAATTAGCAGCCGTTGCTGTCTCCAACCAGATGATTCTTGTTACAAGAAATGTAAAACACTTTGAACCAATTCAAAAGGTCAATTCTGTTTTCTATTATGAGAACAGGTTTGAGTAGATATAGATTTTGCCATTCTGATTCCTGAACTGCTTTCTTGCCTAAAGAATAAGAAGAGTTATAAAAGAAAAGTCGCCCTAGTCTGACACACTTTTGGGCGACTTTATCAACCAAATGTGGAGATGTCCTAATGAATCGGGCATTGCCTTTCTTTTATAGAAAAACATCAATGAAGTTATTTCAATAAAAGAATCACTCCTTCCATAAATACCTGTTAATATAATCAATTCTATTTCTTACAAAGTTTGAAACATAATCCTGATAATCACCAGCAATATCTTTGCAGGCTGCTTTTCCAGCTTTGTCTACATTATATGTAACAGTTTTTAAGTTTCCAAAACCAATTTTTTCCCAGCGGGCTCTCAGCATTTTTCTGAACCATGGAGCATTATTGAACAAAATAAACCATGGATGAGAACGGTCATATTCATCTTCAAGTAATTTTACGGTCTGCCAGGCACCTGCAAAATACTGAGTTTTTCCGTTCCAATATGCACCTTTATCTCTATCATTTGAAATATCCTGATAGGCCCAGTTGAAATCCCAAGGACATTCAAAAGTAAACTTGTTATATTTAGCACCAATTGGTTTTGTAAAATCGATTGCCATATACAAACTTCCAGCTCCAACATCATTATCGCGAACCAGTTCTTCCAGAATCATTTCGTTGCAAAGAGAATCCAAGTCGATTACGGCAGCACAAACTTCACTGGCAGAAGTATATTCTGGTGCTTCTACTACATCATAGTTTGAATCAAACTTGCAGAAATGATTCTTCTCGATTGCTTCGTAACAGATGTACCAGAGATTTTTAGTATATTTTTTAATGAATTCAACCTGGGAATCAGAGTAAATATCATTTTTCAAAGTAAAATCGTCTCCAATACAACCACGAGTTTCTCCATTTACATCGGTCAATTTTACCCCTGTCTGTTTGTTTCCCCAGACAGTCATTTCAATATTATCTTCTTCGTTGTCAGAAAGATACTGAACACCAAAGTGATAATCTTCCTCTCCCTGTGAACAATTATCTCCAAACCAACGGCCTTTACCATCTTTTAAATCTTCCCAGGCATAGTTATCAAGTTCAATCATATAACCAACTTTTTCGGAAGTTGATTTTGCCTTGTTTTCATCAACATCAACTCGGCCACCATTTACCTGATTCTGTTCACAAAGTAAATACTGTCCCTTGTATTCTTCATTAATAAACACATGAACAAACTTACAGTCCGAAGCATAGTATTTTAAATCGCTGGTCTTATAAATCTCGTGAGCCAGATTAAAGCCCATATAATCCATTGGATTAAAGCCTCCAGCCTTCAACAAAACCCAGCTTTTATACTTTTTGCCATTATGAAGTCCCAGCATATTGTGTTTTTCTTCAAACTTAATTCTTAATGGTTTCTGATTTGGAGACCATTCATCATTAGCAGTAGAATTTCCACGAACTTTTACTCCACCTTCTGCCGAAAGTTTATATTCAGCATCACAGTTCACAACATCAATCATGGAATTGTAATATTCCTTTTTCTTAATATCCTGACGACCTTCTGTTGTAATAAAAATCATTGGAGTATCATACTTTTTGGAATATTTTGAGATGATGCTTTCCCTGTACTCTTTGTAAGCCTGATACTGTTCATCCAAATCTTTATAGCTATATTCTGTATGAATCAATTTTGCATCGTGAACAATGCTGTTTGGCCCGCAAAGTTTTAATCCATTGGTTTTCAAAAATTCAATATCTTTCGAAGTCAATGTAACAGTAATTGTATATTCTGTATTCGCTTCCAGCTGAAATCTCGAAATTAAAGAACCGTTTTCATTTTTGCTTGTACTGCTCAAATAAGGATCCGAAGAAACCTTTTCAAAATATGCATTTTCGTAAGCTACAGTTCTAAGATATAAACGGCTGTAAGGATTCTCACATCCATCTGCAGGAATTCCTCTTACATGAATTACAATTGTATCGCCTTCCACTGCATCAGCAAACAAACTTCCCTCTAAAGGAATACCATAACCCCAGTCATCACCAACAACTCCAGAAGTTGAAGGATCTTCTGGATTATCAACAATTCCAGTTCCTGTAAAAAGTTCTGTTTCTACATCTCTTTTTGTTGGATTTGCAGGAGGCTTAACAGAAGGTTCTGTCTCACATCCCATCAACACCAAACTCAACGCCGCAGCAACACCAAGAAGTAATTTTTTCATTTTTCTCTCCCCCTTTTCTAAAACAAACACATGGCAATAAAACCAATTAATAAAAGTACAAATCCATAGTAAATAAACCATTTGGTTTTCTTTGGACGATTTATATTACAAATCAACGGAATGCGCATTTCATTTTTAGTAAGTCCTGCATGATGGCCCCGGAATTTTGGATAGTTTTCGTCCCAGATGATTGTTGTATCATCAATAGCGAGGGCAACATAATCTCCAATTCCTGTCAGATTTTCGTTTGGATTTCCTGGTCCAAAAACCTGCTGTTCCAGAACTTCCTGTTTCGTCATCAAAAGATATTTTCCTTCAAAGTACTTTGTAAATTCTCTTGGGAAAACTTCTTTGAATTCAGGCTTTACATAAAAACTCATGGCTCTTGGTTCAATACAAGGCTGTCTTTCCAGCATATTGGCAAGTTCCGGATATTCCTCGGTAAGGACCAGATTACGAATATCGGTTAGTCCGTGGTCTGCTGTAATAAATACAATTGTATCCTTCAATTCTTCACATAAATAAAGCATTGTCTGATTCAGTTCCCGAATCATTTTTGTTACATCATTAGATCTGGTTCCCTTGTCATGAATCAAACTATCAGGATTTTCCCAGTATGCATAGGTAAAAGTTTTTTCATCAGTTTTACAGGTTTTTTTAATGGCATTGCACCAATCATGTAAATCTTTTTTAGCCTCTGGACCAAATGGAAAAACTCCGTAGGCTTTTCCGTTTCCAGAATTATTTATCTGAGAAATAATATCTTCATATGGAAGATATTTTCCTGGAATATCAAAATCAGCCGCTTTTTTTTGTGTTCCCTGCAATGTATTGAAAAAACAGGTTACGGATTTATCTTCCTGTTCAAAATAAACATCCCAGCCAAGCCATCCATGTTCTATTGGGGACAGAGCAGATAAAAAGCTTGTTGTACTGGCTGTTGTTGTAGGTGGAAACACAGAAGAATAATCAACCAGAAGCTTTCTACGAAGAAAATCTCTATAGGATAAATTCTGCTCAAGAATATTCATTCCAAGCCCATCCAGTAAAATTACAACTACATGCTTATGTTTTTTACCAAGCATATAATCTGCAATTGGAAGGGTCTTGTGTTTTGGTTTAATTCCAAAATGATTCAAAATGGAACAGGATAAATTTAAAATACTATTGTCGTAATCAGGATAAAAAAGATCACTCATAGTCCACCTCTCAAAATATCTTCTATATTCATTATATTTTACTCTGTCACCTTTGTCACTTTTCTTTTATAATAAATATGAATTGGAGAAGCTATGAAAAAAATTATTATTTCTATTCTGGTAATTTGCCTTTTATCTGCATCCATCTTCGGGCAGAATGTAGGAATCGGTTATGGCGACAAAGGTTCTAAAGTCCGAAAGATTCAGGATATGCTGGTTGAAAATGGCAAGCTTTTAGAAGTATCAGAAACTACAGATAATTCATTAAGACTAGCCATGGAAAATATTGTTTTTAATTAAATTCAATATAAATAAAAAGGATCCGCATATGAAAGAAATTAAAATTGAAGAATTGAACGAAAACCCATTCAAGCTCATTGGTAAAGACTGGATGCTTATTACCGCAGAAAAAGACGGCAAAGTAAACACAATGACTGCTTCCTGGGGTGGTGTTGGAGTTATCTGGAACAAAAATGTTGCAACTGTTTATATCCGCAAATCCAGATACACTAAAGAATTTATTGATGATGGTGAAGAATTTTCTCTTTGTATTCTTCCAGAACAGTATCGTCAGGAATTAAGCTACTGTGGAAAGATTTCTGGCAGAAACGAAGATAAAGTTGCAAAATGTGGCTTTACAGTAAAACACCAGGCTGCTGTTCCATATTTTGAAGAAAGCAGACTGGTGCTTGTTTGTAAAAAATTGTATGCACAGGAATTAAATCGCCAGAGCTTTACAAAAGGTCACGAATCAATCGCTAACACCTGCTATGGCGATAATGACTGGCATGTTATGTATATTGCCGAAATTCAGACTGTTTTGTCTAAATAATTCTAATCTTCAAAAGTTTTAGCAACATTCTGGAGTTCATCCACAATGCTAATCTTTTGAGGACAATGTCCTTCACAGGCACGACAGCTAATACAATCAGCAGGAGAACCACCGTTCTTCTTTGTTTCGTTGTAGTGCCATGTGTATTTATCCTTTCCATAACGATTCTGATCATTATAGATTTCAAAATATCTTGGAATATTAATCTTCATTGGACAGCCATCAACACAATATCTACAGCCTGTACAAGGAACAAGAATTGTATCGTTAATAATTTTTACTGTCTTATCAACTGCAGCTTTTTCTTCAGCATTCAAAGGTTTAAAGTCCTGCATATAGCTCATATTATCTTCAAGCTGAGCCATATCACTCATACCACTAAGAACAACAAGAATATTATCCAGGCTGGCAGCATAACGAATACCCCAGCTTGCAATACTCATATCAGGATTAATTCCTTTAAGAATTGTTTCTGCACTTTCTGGAATCTTTGCAAGACTTCCACCACGCAATGGTTCCATAATTGCAACTTTTACACCATGTTTGCAGCAGATTTCATAACACTTGCGGCTCTGAACCCCTTCGCTTTCCCAGTCAATATAGTTAATCTGAAGCTGAACTAATTCAACTTCTGGGTGTGCTGTAAGAATTTCTTCGAGAACTTCTGCACTGTCATGGAAACTAAAACCAGGATGTTTGATTTTTCCTTCAGCCTTCATTTTCTGCATCCATTCAAAGGCTTTCATGTTTTCTGCTGTTTTGAAAACATCTTTATTTAATGCATGAAGGAAGTAATAATCAAAATAAGGAACGCAACATTTTTCCAGCTGCTTGTTGAAGATTTCATCCAATTTAGCAGGATCTGTCATGCCCCACAAAGGCATTTTAGATGTTACCTGAAAACTTTCTCGTGGATATCTTTTTCCAACTAATTCACCAAAAACTCTTTCACTGTGCCCACCATGATAAACCCATGCAGTATCAAAATAAGTAAAACCTTTCTTCATGTAGGCATCAACCATTTCTCTAGTCTTTTCTAAATCAGCATGACCCCATTCTTCGCTTTCTGAATAAGGTAATCGCATAAGACCAAAACCCAATTTTTTGATTTCCATTATTTATCTCCAAATAAAAAATACAACACCATTGGTAAAAACACTTCCGCTGCAGTATTTTTACCAATATCGATACTTGTTCATTTTCAATTATAAATGGGAAAAATTAAAAAAATAGAATTTTTATGGTCGATAATTGTATATTTTAAAAACTCCAAATTCTAACTCAAAACTTCTCTTACAATTGCCTCGCAGCCTTCGAGAATATCACGATAAACTTCATCAAAATTACCAGTGTACCAAGGATCTGCTATGGCTCTTCGTTTTCCGGCAAATTCCATAAGAAGCTTTACTTTACCTTTTGGATCATGACTCCAGCGGCGGTTCATATAGTAGAGATTTTCTTCATCCATACCAACGAGAAAATCATATTTTTCATAATCTGCAACTGTAATCTGACGGGCTGCTCGTTTTGTAAAAGGAATGCCTTCCCGTTTTAAAATATTTCTTGTGCCAGGGTGGATATCGTTGCCGATTTCTTCTGTACTGGTGGCAGCGGATTCAATTATAAATACATTATTCAAACCGGCTTTATCTACTAAATCTTTAAGAACAAATTCGGCCATTGGAGAACGACAGATATTTCCATGGCATACAAACAGGATTTTAATTTTATTCTGAATCATTCTTCTATTATATAGCAGAGTTTTATTCATAACAATTATTTTTGTAACCTTCTAATAAAAGGGTTGTTGTTTTATATGTAACAGTTATTGCAAAACGCATGCTGTTATTTATGAAAACACAACCAATTTTTCATAACCGACCTCCTCTCCTTATGGCCGGGTTCCTGAAGTTTTTGGGAGCCCGGTTTCTTTTTAACTGTTTTCATAGTGCCGTTCCACTACAATTATGCTATAATAATAACTCAGACACATTTCCTACGGAGAATTAAATGGCAGACATTCATACTTTTCCAGATGCACCAGAAGGTACCCCTGTTTCTGGCTTTGTTCATCTTCATGTTCATTCAGACTACTCTTTATTAGACAGCTGTGCAAAACTGGATTCATTAATTGCTAAAGCTAAATACTTAAATATGCCTGCCCTTGCTCTTACCGACCATGGAAACATGTTTGGTGTTTTAAACTTTGAACACATTTGTCATGCAAACGGAATTAATCCTATTGTTGGTTGTGAATTCTATGTTGGAGACGACCATAAAAAACAGGAAAAAACAAAATACGGTAAACACAACTATCACCTTATTCTTCTTTGCGAAAACGAGACTGGTTATAAAAATATGTGCTGGCTCTGTTCCCTTGCAAACACCGAAGGTCAGTATTTTGGTAAACCTAGAATCGACTTTGAAATGCTCAAAGAACGCCATGAAGGTTTAATCTGTCTTACTGCCTGTATTGCGGGAGAACTTCCTCAGACAATTTTAAATGATACTGAAGAAGCAGCCGAAGCCTTGATTACAAAATATCGGGATCTTTTTGGACCTGACCACTACTACATCGAAATTCAGGATCATGGACTTCCAGAGCAGAAAGAATTAAATCCTAAACTCATTAAACTGGCACGCAAACTCAATGTTCCTTTAGTTGCAACTAATGATGTTCACTATATGGAAAAAGAAGATGCCGAAGCTCAGGATGCTTTGCGTTGTATCGGTTTTAAACAGCTTTTATCAGATAAAGACAGACAGACTATGGGAGATGGCCGTTCTGAATGGTATTTTAAAACAGAACAGGAAATGCGCCTTTTATTCCCGGATGTTCCAGAAGCTTACGATAACACAATCAAGATTGCCAATATGTGTAATCTTACAATTCATCAATACAGTACTCCGGAGCTTAAAGGTTGTCTTCCACGGTTTGAACTTCCTAAAGAATTCCAGAAGCATGAAGATTATACAAAAAATCAGGATGACTATGTTCGTTACCTGGTAGAAAAAGGTCTTCGAATGCGATACAAGGAAATCACTCCAGAAATTCGCGATCGTGCTGAATATGAATTAGGCATTATCTTTAAAATGGGTTTCTCCGGTTACTTCTTAATCGTTTGGGAATTTATTAACTGGGCAAAAGAACATAACAAGCCTATCGGTCCTGGCCGAGGATCGGGAGCAGGTTCTCTTGTTGCCTACACCATGACCATTACGGATATTGACCCTTTCCGATTTAAACTGATTTTTGAACGATTCTTGAATCCAGAACGCGTATCCATGCCGGATTTTGATATTGATATGGATTTCGACTATCGCCAGGATATTATTGAACACACCCGTCAGCTTTATGGAGAGGGACAGGTTGGTCATATCGTTACATTTGGTACCCTTAAACCAAAACAGTGTATTGCCGATGTTGGTCGTGTATTAAATATTCCTCTTTCAGAAGTAAACATGCTCAAAAGCTGTATTCCTGACAGCCCAAAAGCAAAACTTAAGGATGCCTTCTCGGAACCTACAGAAAAATTCCCTGATGGTGGTAAATTAATTCCTTATAAAGATGATCCACGCTACCAGAAGCTTTTTGAACTTGCCAGAAAACTGGAAAACTGTAACCGCAACACCGGTTTGCACGCTTCTGGTATGGTAATTTCTTTAACACCTCTTCCTGACTGGGCTCCTATTTTTAAGGATCCAAAAACTGGTGAAGTTGGTGTTCAGTACACAATGGATATTATCGAACCTTGTGGTCTTGTAAAATTTGACTATCTTGGTCTTAAAACTCTTTCTCTTATCCGTTATGCCGAAAACATTATAAATAAGCATAAAAAACCTGGGGAACCAGATTTTGACTGTTCAAAAGTAAATGAATCTGATCCAAAAGCCTTTGAACTTTTCCAGCGTGGAGATTCTGTTGCCGTATTCCAGTTTGAATCTCCTGGTATGCAGAAAATTCTCCGTCAGTTCAAACCAGAAAAACTGGAAGACCTGGTTGCCTTAAACGCCCTTTATCGTCCAGGCCCAATGGATTACATTCCAAACTATATTGACGGTAAATGGAAGCCAGAAACAATTAAATATCCTGATCCATGTCTTAAAGGAATCCTTGAAGAAACTTACGGTGTAATGGTTTATCAGGAACAGGTAATGCAGGTTTCACAGAAAATTGCAGGCTTTACTCTTGGTGGAGCAGATATGCTTCGTCGTGCCATGGGTAAAAAGAAGCCTGAAGTTCTTATGGGAAAGAAAAAGGAATTTGTTGAAGGTGCATTGACTCAGGGTTTTACTGCAGAACATGCGGAAGAGATTTTCGAAATCATGGTTCCTTTTGCGGGTTACGGTTTCAACAAATCTCATGCTGCGGCTTATTCTGTTCTTGCCTATAGAACCGGCTGGCTTAAGGCAAATTATCCTGCAGAATTCATGGCTGCAAACCTTACAAACGAAATTACTTCTACAGATACTCTTCCAGTTTATATTGGCGAAGCCCGCAAAATGGGTATTGAAGTTGATCCACCAGATGTAAACCGTTCTGATGTTATCTTTGATGTTGTAGATGGAAGAATTGTCTTTGGTCTTAAAGGAATCAAGGGTATGGGAGATGCTGCTTCCCGTGTAATTGTAAAAGAACGAGAAGAAAACGGTCCTTATAAATCCTTTATGGACTTTGTAAAACGCGCAGGAACTCGAGTTGAAAAAGATGAAGAAACCGGTGTTGAAAGAACTGCCGTAAACAAAAAGGCTATAGAAGTTTTAATTAAGACTGGTGGTTTTGATCTTTTAGGAAAAGAAGAAGGTCTCAACTTAAACCGCCCAACTCTTCTTGCAAATCTGGACGATGCTGTTGAATATGCCAACGACATCATGAGGGACAAACGGGCAGGACAGGGAGATTTATTCGGCGATTTAGACGAAGAAGAAAAAGTCTATACTGACTATCAGTTTAAGATGGTTCCAGATTTACCCCATATGGAACTTTTAAACATGGAAAAAGAATGTATTGGCTGTTACATTAGCGGACATCCTCTTGATGAATACAAAAAAGCCATCGAACGCTCCGTTACCCTTAAAAGTGCCAACATTAAGCAGATTGCAGATGAAGAAAAAGCTGCTTTAGATGCAAGAATCGCTGCTGGGGCTAGTCCATGGCAGGCTAAAAATGGTGGAAAGAGCTATATTGCTTTGGGAATGGTTTCTGAACTTAGAACTATCATTACTAAAAAGTCTGGTGAAGAAATGGCTTTTGGTAAGCTTAACGATCTGGACGGAACTATCGAATTTACTGTTTTCCCTAAAACCTGGGGTGTATTACGAAACCAGATAGAAAGTGGTGGTGTTTATGCCTTCCAGGGAAAACTCAGTGTAGACAGAGATTCTCCATCCTTCTTAGTAGATACTATTGAAGATGCAAAGGCTCTGGAAACAAAAGCTCTTCAGGCTATTCATGTAAATCTTGAGCCAGGTGCAATAAATAACGAAAATTTAAACAAATTATCTGATTATTTATTTGATAAATCAGGCAATTGTTCAATATATTTACATATATACATTGAAAATAATCCATATGTAATCAAGGTTAATAATCAGATTCGTATGACACCAACTGATGAAAACCTGAAGCAGCTTAACGAACTTGCCATTGTTAAGAATGTCTGGACTGAATAATTTTCGATGATTTTTCTGGAGGCCCTATGATTAGTGCTATTCTTACAACAATTGCCGCTTTAATTCAGATTTATACACTTTTGTGTGTCGTTACAGTTTTTCTCAGCTGGATTCCAGGAGCAAGAGAATCTTCTTTTGGAAAAATCCTTGTTAAAATCTGTGACCCTTATTTGAATATTTTTTCTAAAATCACTTTCTTAAGATTAGGAAATATTGATTTTTCACCAGTAATTGCAATTGCACTGCTTTCTCTGATTTCTTCTGTTTTATCTGGAATTACCAGAACTGGAAGAATCTATTTTGGTGCAATTCTTGCCACTATTATAAATTTAGCATGGAGCCTTGTTTCTACCCTGCTTTTCCTTTTAATGGTGATTATGATTATTCGCTGGATCATTCTTGCAAGAAACAAAGGTATCACCGTTAATTCTGCCTGGTACCAAATTGATACTTTCTTATCTAGAGTTGCAGATAGAATCAGTAAACCTTTTTCAAAAGGAACTCTTTCTTATAAGCAGTCACTTTTAATCAGCTGGATTGCAATTGCTGTAATTCTTCTGGCTGGGTATATTCTCATCAGCTTCATTACAAGCCTTTGCGGAAAATTACCTTTCTAAAAAACAGGATAACTATTGAAAGTAAATGACATTAAAACTCCAGTTTCTTCAATCACAGGAATTGGACCACAACTTACAAAGACTCTTACAAAAATCAACATCTTTACAGTTGGTGATTTGCTTCAATATTATCCTCGGGATTACGAAGACCGCACAAAAAAAACAACCTTAAAGGAATTCAGTAAATCTCCAAAAATCCATACAGTTGCACGAGTAACCGGCCACGAATGGTTTGGTTACGGAACAATGAAAACCCTTAAAATTCTGATTAACGATGGAACTGCCTCTGGGGAATTAGTTTGTTTCCGTCGTGGATTTTTAGAAAAAACTCTTACTCCTGGAACCTTAATTAATGTTACAGGACAATTTTATGTAAAATACGGAAAACTTCAGAGTTCAACTTTTGAAGCTTCAAAGTGTTCAGTTCAGGATTCTTTAATGAGTCCTCTGGATCTTAAACCTGAAGATTCCAGAGTTCTGCCGATTTATCCATTAACAGAAGGTCTTACTCAAAAAACTATTTCAAAAGCAATTACTTCTGCAATAAATCAATATGTTCATGGAATTGATAACGAAATCCCAGAAGAATTTATAAAAGCCAGAAATCTGCTTACAAAACAGCAGGCCTTAAAATGGATTCACCAGCCCGAAAATATTTCTCAGGCAATCAGTGCAAGAAATACTCTGGCATACGAAGAGCTTTTCCATTTTCAGTATGCAATTGCAGAACGAGCCTACAAACACAGAGGTTCAATTCCTGAATCCAATCTTCCTGACATTTTAGATCAGAATTCTGCACAAGAGATTAAACTTCCAGAAGAAAAATCTGTTACTTCTGAAGAATTCGTAGAAAATCTTTCTCCATTGCAAAAGAAATTTCTTGCAGGTCTTCCATTTCCTTTAACCGATGACCAGATGAAGGTTATTAACACAATGAATCTGGAAATCGATAAAGGCTATCAGGAACGAAGCCGAATTCTTAATCAGTTTGACCGTGGAATTCCTATTCCGCAAAAACAGCCTTTTACCATGTCCCGTTTACTTCAGGGAGATGTTGGTTCTGGTAAAACTTTAACTGCTATCTTTGTCTGCCTTAGAATTATCAGTTGGAAAGGACAGTGTGCTTTTATGGCTCCAACAGAAATTCTTGCCCGCCAGCATGCCGAAACTACTGACAAGCTGCTTTCTTCTTTAGGAATAAGAATTGCCTTCCTGTCTGGAAATGTAAAAGCCAGTGGAAGAACCCAGCTCTTAAAAGCCCTCAAAAATGGTGAAATAGATATTTTAATTGGAACTCATGCTTTATTTTCAAATCAGGTAGTTTACAAAGATTTACAGCTTGCAGTTATTGATGAACAGCACCGATTTGGAGTTCTTCAGCGCCAGCAGATTATTGCAAAGGGCCGTATTGAAGAAAAATGTGGCATGACTTTTGAACCACATCTTTTAATGATGAGTGCAACCCCAATTCCTCAGACTTTGGCTCTTACAGTTTTTGGAGATCTGGATGTTTCTACAATTAAAACAATGCCTCAAGGCCGTAAACCAATTACAACTTATCTTGTAAAAGAAGGAAATGAAGCTAATGCCTACGAAGCAGTCCGCAAAGAACTGGCTGCAAGTCATCAGGCTTATTTTGTTTACCCTGCTATCGACAGCGACTACGGAATTGATGAACCTGGAGATAACAGCGACGGAAGTTCCAGAAAGCTTAAATCTGCCGAAAAGAATTTTGAATTGCTTTCTAAAAAAATCTATCCTGAATATAAATGTGCACTGGTACATTCCAAAGTTGAAGAAGAACAGCAGAATCAGATTTTACGGGATTTCCATGATGGGAAAACACAGGTTCTTGCCGCCACAACTGTAATTGAAGTTGGAGTTGATGTTCCAAATGCAACCTGTATGGTAATTGAACAGGCTGACCGTTTTGGAATGGCACAGCTTCATCAGTTAAGAGGTCGCGTTGGACGAGGTTCTGACCAGTCCTACTGTTTCCTTATTTACAGCCAGAAACTTTCTGAATCAGGAATCGAAAGAATGAAGGCTCTCCGACAGAGTACAGATGGCTTCTACATTGCAGAACAGGATTTACGCAACCGAGGTCCAGGAGAAATGAACGGAACACTTCAGGCAGGTGCACTGGAACTTGGTGTTGCCGATGTAGTTCGAGACAATCTGATTCTCCGTCAGGCTCGAATAGACGCCTTTTTCTATCTTAAACATTGTCTTGGAATGTAAATAAAAAAATAAGGACTGCCCGAAAAACTTTCGGACAGTCCTTATTTTTTTTTAAATAGCTTTTTTAAATTCCCCTTTGAAAATCAAGGCTAGAAGCTTATTGTTCCCACCTCGTAATTACCCTTTACAGATTCCAGCTGCAGAGTAAGAATTTCACAGCGCTGGTTTTCAGTACCAAAGTTTGTATAAACTTCTGCCTGAACTACAACTGGCTGTAAAATCTTCTGGCTGCGAGTTCCGTAATAATCTGCCTGAATCTTATACTTTCCTTTTGGAGCAGACTTAATACAGAATTCTTCAGGACCATAGCCCTGTGTAAAGTCTCTTGAAATACGACCGCCATTTTCTGTAAGTTTATGTGAATAGAAACACTTTTCATTTTTTGGATCAGTAACCCAAAGATCTATATCACAATTATCTGTATTCCAGGTCAATACAATTCTTATATCAACCGGGAAATTTTCCAGAATACGGTTATCATAACCTGATGTATCTACTGCCTTTTTATGTAAAGCAATAATAGAGTTCATATCATTAATTGCAATCTGCTGAATTTCGTTATATCTGAAATCCCATTTGTTCTCTGCCACATGGTACAAAGCATCACATGCCTTTTGATATTCCCCATTTCTTTCGTAAGCCAGACCTAAATCTCTGTAGAACAAAGGAACTTCCCTTCTAAGAACTGTAAGTTTTTTGAACACTACAATTGAATCAGAGGTTTGTCCCCATTCCACCAGTTTATTTCCCATGGCACGAAGCACATCTGTATTTTCCAGATTCATTTCAGCCAGATTTGAAAGAATTCTTACTGCCTGAGTTTTTAAGTTTTCAATCCAGAAATAATCTGCTACATCCATAAAGAAAGATGGCGATGAAGCATACTGGTTTTTAATTTCCAGATATTTTTCATACATTTTTTCTACAGGCACCCGCTTTAATTCCGAAATGTATTTTGCATCTGGATTCCATGGCTGCAAAACCACAGAAGGTCCATTCTGATTTCCTGCAGGAGCACTTTTTGTAAGAGCCATACTGCTATTTACTGCAACCACAGGTACTTCTGCAGAAGCGGCAAGTCCCATTTCTTCCATTACAATTTCTGCATCATCATAAGGTGTATCAGGATTATTTTCCCTTCGTTCTATTGGAGCAGGTGCATATTCAAGAAGAACATCTGCGTCAGCTGCCATTCGTCTGTTTCTGCCACCAAAAATTGTTCCTGTTTCTTTCTTTTCTTTTTTCAGGAATTCACCAGGTTTTGTATTCCACCAGGCTTTATATGCCTTAAAATTGCTTACAACTGTTTCAAAATAAGATTTATCTTCAGGTTTGTTATTCAAAGAATTATTTGTTACTAAATGCTTTGAATATTCATCTTTTAAATCTTCAGGAACTTCAATTCCATATTTCATATAGTCATGAACTGTTTCCAGAACTAAAAGTGAAGTTTCTTTTGTTACAATTCTGTATTTTTTAGAAAGATCAAGAATTTCATCCCGATTTTCATCATAATTTACAGAAAGTTCATCTATTTTTTTCTGCGCCCACAATCTTGTTACATATTTATCTTCTGAATCATTCCAGATTATATTGCTGCCTGTAAGTTTTACATCAACAGTAATCTGATTTGTTACCTTATTTCCAAAACCAAAGCCTAATTTGATTATTCCCTGTCTTTTTTTAAGTAAACCTGACATTGAAAAATCACCTTTCACCTCTGTTCCTGGTAAAGGATAAATATCACCAAAATCTGCATTATTATATTCAACAGAAATCAATCTGAAAGCCTGATTTTTAAGCATAGATAAAGCTTTATCTGCATCAGTGCCTGTAAGATTTACAAAACAACCATTTGAATTTCTTGCAAGCAATTTAAGATAACCATAATCTGCCGAAATTGATGAACAGATTGTATTAACAGGGACAGAGGAAGTTTTTACATCTTCATTTCCCCAGTTTGCAAGCCCATCTGAAAATACCATTGCTTCATCATGATTGATTTTACCTTTTGCAAAATTCAAAGTTTCAAATGCTGTGGCACCATCAAAGGCAGCAGCCTTAATGTATTTTTCAATGGAATTCCAGTCCGAAGCCTTAAAATCCTTTGAATCTACAACTGCATTGGCAAATAAAACCACTTCTACCCGGTCTGTTACATTTGTTGAAATATATGACTTTAAGAGGGACAGTTCTTTTTCTGTATTACGATTTGCCCCGGAAGCAGATACATCCCAATATACTCCCAGATTTTTTACGGCTGATTTTGCAACTGTTTTTGGATTCATTGGAGCATAGTAATAGAAGTAAGTGTTTCGACCTTCATCTTCTGCAAGAATTCCGTTTCCTAAAGAAGTCTGAGGGAGCTGAATTTCAACTGCTGATTTTATCTGGTAATCTTTTGCAGAATAAGAAATGTTATAACCTGAATTCCAGCTTGATACATCAACAGAAGAACTGTCCCCGCCGAAGTTTACAAGAGGTTTTCTTGTCTGGTTATAAACATTCATATTAAAACTGAAACTGTTTAATTTTGTGTTTACAAGAGGAGGAAGTACATATTTTCTGCTCATGCCATTGTTATCTGAATAAACCGAAATTTCTTCTTCATAAGTAATCTGAATATGACGGCTTCCATGAGGATTAAGAGGATATACTCTGGTTTTAAAATTGTTTCCTTTTGTTTTTTCTACAAGCCCCGGGTCAATTCCCTGTTGAACTTTATCTTCAAAGGCAACCCTTGCTTTTTCTTTTTCAACAACAACCCCCTTACGCATTGTATTGTTCATATCAAGAGCATAGCCTGTAATATACTGATTTTCGCTTAATGGAAATTCAAACTCTCCTTCCATTACTGCCGAAGATTTATTCTGAATAATCATATCAACAGTTGTAGAAGCGATATTTCCTGTTACCCGAACATTTACATCTACATCAGAAATATAAATATCTCCAGGTTTAGCATTGTTTGAACGAATAGAAACTCCTGGCCAGACAATCATCTGGGCAAAAACAGAAGTTGTAAATAAAGCAGTTAGAATTAAAGAAATCAATTTCTTCATAAAAAAACTCCATAGCGTTTATGTAATAACTAAACAACCATGGAGTTTTGAAGTAACAAAAGATTAATCTTTATCTGATAATTTATGCAACAAAAGCTTCAAGACGACGGCTTCTTGTTGGATGCTGAAGTCTTACGATTGCATGTTTTTCAATCTGACGGATTCTTTCTTTTGTAAGATTGCATTCATCACCAACTTCTTTCAAAGACATTGGTTTTGCACCGTTCAAACCGTAACGCATTTTAATAACTTTAGCTTCATTTGGACGAAGTGAATCTACTACAGAAGTAATTTCTTCAGCCATTGCTTCTTCCATAACTTTTTCTTCTGGACGGGCAAATGTTCTGTCTTCAACAAAATCAGCAACCTGAGTATGATCGTTTTCGCCATTGTTAACTTCTGCATCAAGAGAAACCATATCTCTGGAAATATTCAACATTTCTCTTACATGTGCTGAAGTCATATTCAACATAGCAGCAATTTCTTCATACTCCTGCTGTTCTGTTTTATTACCAGTAACTGCTTTCTTAGCATGTTCAATTCGTACTAATTCGTTAGCACGGTTAAGTGGAAGACGAATTGCACGGCTCTTTTCGCTGATAGCTTTTAAGATCGACTGATTAATCCACCATACAGCATAAGAAATAAAGTGATATCCTTTTGAAACATCAAATTTTTCAATTGCTGAAAGAAGACCAATATTGCCTTCGCTGATTAAATCACAGAGCTCAATTCCATGATTCTGATATTTTCTTGCAACCTTTACAACAAATCTAAGGTTTGCGTTTACAATCTTATTTTTTGCAACTTTGTCGCCAGCCTGTGCTTTTTTTGCCAGCTCAATTTCTTCTTCATGTGTTAAAAGAGGAATCTTATTAATATCCTTAAGATATAAAGCTAAAACTGAATCATCGTATGTCATAATAGAACCTCCATAAATATAACTACACTAAATATATAGCAATTATCGTGCCAAGTTATAAAAAACACCTTTCTTTAATAAAAAAAGTGCCAGAAGGCAATAAAAAAATTACATTTTGACCCAATTTTTTTGAATTATTTACTTCCACCCTTTTGAATGTGTCATTTTGACGCACCAAGTTTTTTTCATTCCCCTAAATGAGCTATTTTGACACAGTTTTTTTTATCATAAGATCATGCACTAAAATAGTGTTTCTAAAATCTATACAAAAAAAAATACCCTGAAAAACTTCAGGGTATTATCCTAATTATCAATATTTAACGATTAGAAACCTTTTACAAATGCAACATTCAACAGGAATGCAAATCTGTGCATATCAGCAGTATTTGTAGCATCAATACTTGTAATATCGTATTTAAGTCTTCCACCGATAGTCATTGCAGAACCTGAAAGGTCTAACTGATAGCCAACACCTGCAATACCTGCAATAACAGTTTTTGATAAACCTGCATCATCAAAAGATCCGCCATATAATGTTTCGTGACCACCAATATTCTGGTTCATAGTAACCTCTCCAAAACCAATGTCAAAAGAAGGTCCAACTTCAAAAACAACTTTTCCAACTTTAAGTGGAAGCTTGTACTGAAAGATTACAGGAATTTCAAATACCATCCAGTTCCATTCCTGTGAATCACCATTATCAGCTACCTGTTTAAAGCCATTCATAACTCTGATGCTTAATTCAGGAACAATGGAAATATTTTCTGTAATTCCAAGATCTAATTCACCACCCATTGCAAAAGAAAGCTGTGGATTCAATTTAACAATGTTATTTCCCACAACAGTGTTACCACCGATATCCATCTTTCCGCCATACTTAAAATCCATTGCAGTAACACTTGATACTACAACCAGCATTGATAAAACGAGTGCAAATACTTTTTTCATACACATCTCCTTTTTTATTAATTCTGCATCCGCAGATACCTATATATATATATATAGTATAGCGTTTTTAAATTCAATATCAGAACTTTCTTAAACCAGAACTAAAAATTTCCATGTAATTGCTACACATTAAAAAAAATGTTAATATTCATAAATACATTTCATTATTAGGAAGCCTTTCGAGGCTGTTTAAAAGGAGGTAGGCAATGGTTCCTACATTAATTAAAGATTTATTATCTTCTAAACCAGACGGACGCCAGGTAAAAGTTTGTGGCTGGGTTCGTACAGTTCGTGACTCTAAGGGGCTCGTATTTATTCAGGTAAACGATGGTAGCTGCTTTGCAAATATTCAGCTTACATTTGATCGTACAAATCCTTCTAATAATGCAAATGTAAATCAGATTGAAGAAGAACTCAAAAAACTCAACACAGGTGCTTCAGTTCGTGCAACAGGACTTTTAATTGAATCTCCAGCTTCTGGACAGGCAGTTGAAGTTACTTTGGAAGGTCTTGAATGTCTTGGTACATGTAACCCAGATGAATATCCATTACAGAAAAACAAAATGTCTATGGAATACCTTCGCGAAAATGCTTACTTGCGAGCAAGAACAAACACTTTTGGTGCTGTTTATCGTGTTCGTAACCAGATGGCATTTGCTGTTCACTCATTCTTCCAGGAAAGAGGTTTCCAGTACATCAATGCTCCAGAAATCACTTGTTCTGACTGTGAAGGTGCTGGAGAAATGTTCCAGGTAACAACTCTTTCTATGGAAAAAATTGCAGAAATGGGTGTAAAAGCTGGTGCAAAAGGAATGAAACCTGAAGATGCTTACAAGCTTGTTGATTACTCAAAAGATTTCTTTGGTAAAAAAGCAAACCTTACTGTATCTGGTCAGCTTGAAGCAGAAACTCTTGCAACTGCATTGAGTCGTGTTTATACATTTGGACCAACATTCCGTGCAGAAAACTCAAATACTCCTCGTCACCTTGCTGAATTCTGGATGATTGAACCAGAAATGGCATTCTTTGATCTTGACGATGATATGGATTTGCAGGAAGACTTTGTAAAATATCTTTTGAACTGGGCTTTGACAAAATGTCGTGAAGATTTGGAATTCTTTGATAAACGAATTCAGCCAGGTCTTATTGCTCAGCTGGAAAGTGTTGTTAATTCTAAGTTTGTACGCATTTCTTATACAGATGCAATTAAAAAACTTGAAGAAGCAGCTGCTAACGGTGCTAAGTTTGAATACAAACCTTACTGGGGTTGCGATATTGCTACAGAACACGAACGCTATCTTACAGAACAGATTTTCAAATGTCCTGTAATGGTTTTTGACTATCCAAAGGAAATCAAATCTTTCTATATGAAACAGAATCCTGATGGAAAAACTGTTCGTGCCTGCGATGTTCTTGTTCCTGGAATTGGTGAACTTAACGGTGGTTCTGAACGCGAAGCTGATTACGACAAACTTATTGCTGAAATCAAAGCTCGTGGAATGGACGAAAGCGTTTACGACTGGTACTTAAACCTTCGCAAATTCGGTACAGTTCCACACTCTGGATTTGGTATGGGATTTGAACGCTTGATTCGTTATGTAACAGGTATGGAAAACATTCGTGATGTAATTCCTTATCCACGCGCTCCAAAATTAGCAGATTTCTAATTTCAGCCGCTAAATAAGAAAAATATATTATTTTACAAAAAACCAGATTTATGTAAGAATATTAATTACATAAGTCTGGATTTTTTTCGCTATGAAAGAATTCTTTAAAAAAATCAGAAATAAAATCATCGAAATCTACATAAAAATTGGACAACTCATTTATTTAACTATCGAAGGGATTACCGAAAATAATCTTTTTGAAAGTGTAAATTCCTGTGCCTTCGGTTTTATTTTCTCATTCATCCCAATTATCCTGATTTTACTTGCCGTTTTATCTGGTGTTCTTAATGCTTACCCTTCTCTCCTTAATTATGTAATGGGATGGGTCGACGAATTAAAACCTATCATTGATATTACAGGCCTTTTGAATCAGCTTATGACTATGAAATCTTTTTCATGGTTCGAGCTTTTCCTGGGAATCTGGGTAATCTGGATGGCACGAAAACTTTTTATTTCCATTCTTTCTGCAATTACAAAAATTTTCCGTTCGGTAAGTCCTAGAAAAAACTGGTTCAATCAGATTTTTGTTTTCCTTCTTGAACTGGTTCTGATTATTGCCGCTTTAGTTGTTGTACTGGCAATTTTCATTATGAATAAAGCCTTATCTCTGCCATTTTTTGAAGAACTGGATGAATTTATACCTCTTACCCTTTTGTATAAAATCAGTTCCAATGTTTCTTTGATTACTTATATTATTTTATTTGTATTTTCTACAATCATTTTCAGAATGGCTTCGGGAGTAAAACCTAAACTTACAAACTGTGCATTTTTTGCGGCCCTTGCTACAATTTCATTTAATATTGTAACCTGGTTTCTTCATACTTTTATTAATACTACAAACTACAACATTGTTTACGGGGCAATCAGTTCCGTAATCGTTTTGATGATGCAGGTATGGTTCTTCTTCCTGATTTTCCTTTTCTTTGCCCAGATGATTTTTGCGGCAGAATATCGTGAAGTTTTATCTCTTGGTGTTCTTTATATGATGCCAGAAAAAGAAGAAGATGAAAAAGATCCATTCTGGCGACATATTAAACGAAACCTTTTCCGTAGAAATCCTGTAAAAGTAACTCAATTCGAAACAATCAATTATAACACAGGAGATGTTATCTTTGATATTGGGGATGCTCCTGACAGTGTTTACTATATTCGTTCTGGTTCAGTTCACCGCCATTCACCTCGTTCCGAAAGTCAGCTTTCTCATGGTGCATTCTTTGGTGAAATGCATTGTATCTTGAATTATCCAAGAACCAGCAAAGCCGTTGCTTTAGAACCATGTGTTATTACAAAGATTAAATCTGACGAATTCTTAAAGATGCTTCACACAAACCCAAAAGCCAGTGCAAAAGCAATTGCAAAAGTTTCAAAATATACTTCGGAACTTTACAGAATGAATGATAATGAAGCCCCTGTAAAAAACGAAGAAGAATAGTCTTTAATAAGCGACGATTTTCTATTATAATCAATTTATGTCACGCGAAAAAATTGTTGTTTTAGATTTTGGAAGCCAGTATGCACATCTTATTGCTAAACGCTTCCGTATGTTAGGTTATTATTCAGAAATTGCACTTCCATCTACAAGTCTGGAAGTATTTGAAAACTGTAAGGGAATCGTTTTTTCCGGAGGTCCAAGCTCCGTTTATGACGAAAAGGTTCCTGAATTCAATTCGGAAATTTTAAATCTTGATATTCCAATCTTAGGTCTTTGTTACGGACACTATATTGTTCAGTTGGGCTACAAAGGTGAAGTTGGTAAAGCTGAAATTGGTGAATTTGGTTTTGCACAGCTTAATCTTAATCCTGCAGTACAGTCTCCACTTTTCAAAGGCATTGAACCTTCTCAGCAGGTTTGGATGAGCCATCAGGACGGAGTTCTTAAGATTGGAGAAGGCTTTGAAGTTGTTGGTTCTACAAAAGATTGTCCTTATGCAGCAACCCAGAACCTTGCAAAAAAACGCTTTAGTCTCCAGTGCCATTGTGAAGTAAAAGATACTCCATGTGGCAATCAGATTTTCCAGAACTTTGCAGATTACTGTGGAATGGAAAAAAACTGGGATCAGGACACTGTACTCCAGATTATTCTTGAACAGCTTAAAAAAGATGCAGAAGGAAAAAATGTACTTCTCTTCTTAAGCGGTGGTGTTGATTCAACTATTACTTTCGCATTATTGAATAAAGCTTTAGGTCAGGACAGAGTTCTTGGTCTTCATATTGACAACGGCTTTATGCGTAAAAATGAATCTGCTAATGTTGCAGATGCTTATCATAAATTCGGATTTAATAACTTTATTGTTGAAGATGCTTCTGAAAGCTTCTTAAAAGCAATCGCAGGACTTACAGATCCTCAGAAAAAACGAATGGCTGTTGGTGAAAACTTCATCACTGTTCGTAACGAAGTTGTTGCAAAACAGAACCTTGACGAAAGCCAGTGGATGCTTGCACAGGGAACTTTGTATCCGGATATTATTGAATCTGGTGGAACAAAAAACTCTAACACAATTAAAACTCATCATAACCGTGTACAGGGAATTCAGGATTTAATCGCTAAAGGTTTAATAATCGAACCTGTAAAAGATTTGTACAAAGATGAAGTTCGTGCCATCGGTAAAAAATTAGGCTTATCTGAAGAACTTGTAATGCGCCATCCTTTCCCAGGTCCTGGTCTTTCAATCAATGTTCTTTGTAATGACGGAAAATCCTGGTCAGAAAAAGATGAAGCAGATTTAACAGCCGCCAAAAAAGAACTTTCCGAAATTACTCTCGATATGTTCTGCGAAAACTGTACAGCAAGAATGACAAGAGATGTTCTTCCTGTTCGTTCAGTTGGTGTACAGGGAGATTTTAGAACTTACAGATTCCCTGCAGTTCTTGATTTTGGTCCTGCAAAAGAAAAAGAATGGCCTGCTGGAGAAAAAGCTGCAGACATGGGTATGAAACATTTCCCTGGAAAACGAGAAAAAATCGAAGCAGCATCTTCAACTATTACAAATGCCGCTGAATATATGAATCGTACAATCATCAAGCTTTATCAGAAACCTGGAATTAAAAATGAAGATCTTAAACTTCAGGAAGGTTACTGTGATAAGAGAAGATTGGATCAGCTCCGTGAAGTAGACAACATTGTTTTGACAGAACTTCACAAAACTGGCTGGTACGATCAGATTTTCCAGCACTTAACAATTGATTTGCCATTTGCAACTTCAAAGGAACAGGCAACTTTTGTTCTTCGCCCAGTATGTTCAGAAGATGTTATGACCGCAAGATTTGCAATGCTTCCAAAAGAATTACTTGGAACTATTGTAGAAAAAATTGCAGCACTTCCATTTGTAGACGCTCTCTATTTTGACGCCACAAACAAGCCACCTGCAACATTCGGTTGGGAATAATCTGTCTCGTCAGTGCATGCAACTGTTCAGTCAGTGCATGAAACTATTCAGTCAGTGCATGAAACTGTCCCGTCATTGCGAGCAACTCTCCCGTCAGTGCATGCAACTGTCCCGTCATTGCGAGCGTAGCGAAGCAATCCACTAAAAAAATGGATTACTTCGTCGCCTAACGGCTCCTCGTAATGACGATTAATCTATATTATTAAATTTATTCATTAACCAGCAAACTGATTCCGATTCTTGGAGTCACCTTATACAAGCCTTTTACAATTTTGTTTACTTCTTTACTTGAAGTAACTTCATTTCCTAAGAAGTAATATGCAGCAGTAAGTCCAAAATCAAGACCTAAACCTTCCCATAAAAAATAATTATAAGTTACATCTACACCAAGCCCTAAAAGATTCAGTTCACGGTTTGTTTTTACTTTGGTGTATAAAGTACCAATAAAACCTGCTGTAAAAATCAGGGCATTGTTTTCGTTATAGAAAGGACTATAGGTAAGACCAACTAAAGCATCGAGACTCAAATAACTAAAATCAAGTTTACTTGTTTCTTTTGAATTCTGATCATAGCAGGCATTTGGAAAAGCAATATCAAGGCTAGCCCCTACACCTACTCCATTCACCAGCATTACATAACAACCGCCATAAACTCCGATTGAATTATGAATTTCATCTTCTTCCTTGTAATTATAAGTTGGCGCATCCAAACCACCACAAAGAACAAAATCCATGGCAAAGGAACCAGAAATCAAAGCAAAAAATACTACTAATCCTGCTAAAAGTTTTTTCATAAAACTCTCCTATAAAAAATCATTTTTTTATCTTAAATAATTCAAAACCTGTTCTGTAATTAACGGAATAAGCTGCTTTTTACGAGAAACAACTCCCTGTAAATAATAGGCATTTTCTTCCTGTTTAGGGAATGTAATGAACTGTTCAAATTTAGGCTCGCAATGAATAAGCATAATACTTGAAAGAGTTGTAATATCTGTTACAAGCAGACAAGAGAATAAAGCTTTTCTACTGCGGCTTTCGATTTCAAGTTCTTTAATAAAATCAGCTTTGCGGGAAAGTACTTCTTTTGTACTGCCAACTTCAATCTGACTGACTGTATATACAACTTTTCCTTCTGTATATTCTTTCAAATCCTGGCGAACTAATTCTCCTGCATTTCTGCCAGAAACATTGCTGCCTGCAATAAGAATTTCGTTTCCAAGTTCCTGAATATCCAGGTCTGTAATATTAGAAAGATACTCTGCAATTTCCCTATCAACTTCTGTTGTTGTTGCCGACTGCAAAATCAAGGTATCCGATAAAATACCACACAAAAGCAAAGAAGCAATTTCCTTAGGAATAGGGATTTTATATTCCTGAAACATTCCTGCAATTTGAGTTGAAGTAGAACCAACCGGGCGGTTAATAAAAGTAATTGGATTTTTAGTTGGAATTGCGCCAATTCTATGATGGTCTACAACTTCACGAATTGTATAATGTTCAATTCCTTCTACTGCCTGAGACATTTCGTTATGGTCTACAAGAATAACTTCCACATTTGGTTCTTTCATCAAATCATGTTCAGAAATCATTCCAATAACTTTGCTTTCTTCATCAACAACTGGCAAATATTTACAGTGTGCTTCTTTAAGAATATCTTTGATTTTTGAAACTGTATCATTTGTACTTACAGTTTTAATTTCACTGTCTCCCATTACACTTACTGGCATGGAATAGGCAATAAGCATTGAAGTTGGTGAAGTTGAATATGGACTTACAATTACAGAAACTCCATTTTCTTCGGCTAAAGCTCTAAGTTCCTTGTTGATTACACAACCACTGGTAGTAATCAAAAGTTTTACCTTATGTTCAATACAAATCTTGTGAATATCTTCACGATCAGAAGCAATTACAACAATGTCCTCTGAAGAATGAGAATCGAGGCGTTTTTCAAAAGTCTGAATTGAAGAAGAAGCAACATGAATCGAAGCCTTAAAGTTTTTATCCGCATCTCCTGCAACGAAAATTGGCTGTGCATTCAAAGTTTTCTGAATCAGGCTGATATTTGTTGAAAATCTGTGTTTCTTTTCAGGATTCAAAATTGTAAGAACACTTTTTGCAAAACCGCTGTAATGAAGCAACGAAACATATTTTCCGTTTTTATCAACTACAGGCATAACCCGGTTTTCAGTTTTTTCCATTTTTGCAATAGATTCCCAAACTGAAACATTTGATGTAACAGTTTCCACATCTTTCTGCATAAAATATTTTACACGAGGAATTAAATCTGGAAGATATTCTGGACGAGGAACACCAAATTTTTCAAAAATATAAGAAGTCTGTGGATTAAGGTGTCCAGCTCTGGCAGCTTTATAGTTTTCAAAGCCCAGAAGATTTTTTAATGTAGCATAGCCAACTGCCGAAACGACAGCATCTGTATCAGGATTTTTGTGGCCAATAATATAAACAGTCTTTTCCATATATTTAGTATAACATTTTTAGTTAGAATTGTCTTGTAAACATATGGAAACATAATATAATGGAAGAATGACATATAAGTACGAAACCCATTTACATACAACTGAAGGCAGTGCCTGCGCTTCAACAAAAGGAGCTGATTACATAAAAGCATATTATGATGCCGGTTATTCAGGACTTTTTGTTACAGATCATTTTTTTGGCGGAAACACTGCGGTTTCAAGAGAAGAAAACTGGCAAACAAGAGTAAATCAATATGCATCGGGCTATGAACATGCCCTTCAGGCCGCTAAAAAATTCAATGAAGAAAACAATCTTACTGGAACCCATAAAGAATTCAAAGTTTTCTTTGGAATTGAACAGACTTTCAACGGCGACGATTATTTAATTTATGGAATCTCTCCTCAATGGCTTTTAGCTCATCCAGAAATCGAAAGCATGAGTCATCAGGAACTTTTCAATGCAGTAAATTCCGTTAATGGACTTATGATTCAGGCACACCCTTTTAGACTCAGGGGTTATATTCAGGCAATTCATATTCATCCAAGAGAAGTACACGGAATTGAAATTTACAATGCAGGAAACGCAAAAGAAGAAAATGATCTGGCTCAATTCTATGCCAAAACCTATGATTTTCCAGTTACCAGTGGATCTGACATTCACAATGTTTCAAAGGTAACCCAAGGTGATGCAGGACTTCCTTTAGGCGGTGTTTATTTTGATGAACCTCTAAAAGATGAATTGGACTACGCCCAGAAAATCAAAGCCAGAAAACAAAAATTAATCTGTTAAAATTCACTCATTTTATAATCAGAGGATTATATGAAAGCAAAATTTGAAGTTACACCTGCTTTATTAAAAGAAAATTTTATTGAAGTATACGGGGACAGCAACAATCAAATCCGAATGTTTGCTTCACCTGCAAGAATCAATATTATTGGTGAACACATTGATTACAACGGGGGAAAAGTTTTTCCTGCAGCCATCGATAAATACTTATATTGTGCCATCCGAAAAAGAGAAGATTCTAAAATCGTTTACAATGATTTATTTTTCCCTGGCACTTATGAATTTGACACTTCCACAGATTTTAAATTTGAAAGAGAAAATGATTATGCAAATTTCCTCAATGGAATTTTATGCTGCATGAAGAAAAAGGGGCTTACCTTCCCTTGTGGCTTTGACTGTCTTATTGCCAGCAATGTTCCAAGTGCAGGAGGAATTTCTTCATCTTCTGCTCTGGAATGTGGTTTTGCATGGGCTGTTTCTGAAACCTTTGGTTTTAATCTTTCACGAAAAGAAATCGCATTAATGGGACAGCAGTCTGAACACGAGTTTATGAATGTAAACTGCGGAATCATGGATCAGTATATTATTGCTACAGGAAAAAAAGATACTGCCGAAGTTCTGGATTGTGCAAAAGTTGAACACGAATATGTTCCATTAAATCTTGGTGACTATCGTTTTGTTGTAATGAATACTAAAAAACAGCGTAAACTGGCAGACTCTAAATACAACGAACGAAGAAGTCAATGTGAACAGGGCCTTGCAATTTTAAACCAGGCAGGGGCAAACATTCCAGATTTATGTTCCCTTTCTGTTCAGCAATTCAATAAAATCGGTGGTGCAATAAAAGATGAAATCATATACAAAAGAGTTCGCCACTGTGTAACAGAAATGGACAGAGTTCTAAAAGCTGTAGATGCCCTTAAGGCAAATAATCTAAAGGAATTGGGACAGCTTTTGTATGCTTCACATAATTCTCTTAAAGATGATTATGAAGTAACAGGAATTGAACTTGATACTTTGGTTTCTTCTGCTTCTAAACAGCCTGGTTGTATAGGAGCCAGAATGACAGGAGCAGGTTTTGGAGGCTGTGCAATTGCTCTGGTTCATAAAGATGAAGTCGAAAACTTTATAAATAATGTTCAAAAAGAATACACTGATACCGTAGGTTATGAAGGCGGTTTCTTTGGTTGTTGCAGCGGTGACGGTGTAAAAGAATTATAAAAACAGGAGAAAAAAAATGGCTAAATATGTTTGCTTAAGTTTTGATGATGGTCCTAACACACAGGAAGGGGACAACACAATGAATGACATGCTGGATTTATTGGAAAAACACAATATCCCAGCAAGTTTCTTCTTAATTGGAAATAAAATTACAGAAGAAAATAAAAAGGTTATTAAACGAGCTTTTGACATGGGTTGTGATATTCAGAATCACAGCTGGACTCACCCATTCATGGCAGAAATGACAAAAGAACAGATTGCCGAAGAATACGACAAATGCGATAAGGCAATTATTGATATTACAGGTGTAAAACCAACTTTCTTCCGTCCACCATTTATTAATGTTGGTCCAAATATGTATGAAGTAATCAAAACACCTTTTATTTGCGGTCATGGAGTTGAAGACTGGGTTCCAACTGTAGGCGCAGAAGAAAGAGCAAAAAGAATGCTTGAAGCTGCAAAAGATGGAACTATTTTCCTTCTTCATGTTATGGAAGGAAATAAAGCAACTCTGGATGCCTGCGAAGAAGTAATTCCAAAACTTAAAGAACAGGGATACACTTTTGTAAACCTTCCAGATTTATTCCGTCTCGAAAATGTTGATCCAAATGTTCCAAACTCAATGTGGAGCTTCTTGAAATAAACAAATAAAATGAACAGATACTGTACCATTTGTAAAAAAGAATTTGATTTTCCTATTAAAAGCATGACAGATCTGGATAATCTGGTCTGTCCCCAGTGTCACAACCATATCGACAAAAACAGTCGAAAACCGGTAGACAATTCGGGGACAGAAAAAACAGAAACTGCAATTGGTAATGCCTTTGCAGCCTTTTGTAGTTTTCTGTATCTTTTTTATCTTTGCGTTTCCATTGCGGGAGTCGTTGGCTTTGTATTAAAAATCTACTCTCTGGAATACTGGTGTACAGGTATCTGCCTTGCCGCTTACTTTCTTCAGATTTTATTCCGTTACAACACTTTCCAATCTGGCTTAATTTTTCTTCCACTGGGAGCAGTTGCAGGCTATTTCCTTTTTGAAAACCTGAGAATTCCTGGAGCCTGTTTTGGAGTGCTCGCAGTTTTTATTCTTCGCCATTTAATCCGGGATATTATCTGGGCTCTTCTCAGAAAACTCATAAAACTTGGAAATTCATAAACAGTTGAAGTTTTATTTTCAAATCAATATAATGTATAAATATTCATTAAATACATAGGTTTTATGCATAAATATACATATAACCTAAAGGACTGAACTATGAACAAAATCAAATTTATTGATGGTGGAGTTTGCGCACCAGAAGGTTTTACAGCAAACGGAATGAGAGTTGGAATTAAAGCCAGCAGAAAAATCAATGACCTTGCCCTGGTATATTCAGATGTACCTTGTAATGCTGCAGGGGTTTTCACACAGAATCGGGTTCAGTCAGAAAGTGTAAAACTTGCTAAAAAATTCATTGCAGACGGAAAAGCTCAGGCTGCTATTGAAATCAGTGGAAACGCTAATACTTGTACAGGCACTCAGGGTGCAGAAAATGCCTTGAGAATGGCAAAAGCTGCAGCTAATAGTCTTGGCATTAAAACAGAAGATGTAATTGTTTATTCAACAGGTGTAATTGGTGCACAGTTTGATGTAACAAAAGTTGAAAATAATATTGATACATTGAAGGCTGGTCTTTCTAAAAAAGGTCACGAAGAAGCTCGTGTTGCAATTATGACAACAGATACTCATTTTAAGGAATGCGCCGTTGAATTTGAAATTGGCGGAAAGCTTTGTAAGATGGGAACAATGTGTAAAGGTTCTGGAATGATTCACATTAACATGGGAACAATGCTCAGCTTTATCACAACTGACTGTGCAATTTCTTCTGCAATGCTGGACAAAGCTCTTAAATCTTCAATTCTTGGAACTTACAACTGTGTTTCTGTTGATGGAGACACTTCTACAAATGACACACTTACAATCATGGCAAATGGAAAAGCAGGAAATAAAGAAATCACTTCAGAAGGTCCTGAATATGATATTTTCCTTGAAGCTTTGAACAAAATGAATACTGTAATGGCTAAAAAAATTGCCGCAGATGGAGAAGGAGCTACCCGCCTTGTTGAATGCAATGTAAAAGGTGCAAAAACTGTAGAAGCCGCTCGTGGCCTTGCAAAAGAAATCATCTGTTCTTCATTAGTAAAAGCCGCAATGTTCGGTGCTGATGCAAACTTTGGCCGTTTCCTTTGTGCAATGGGTTACAGTGGAATTGAATTCGATCCAGATAAAACTTCAATCTGGTTCACAAGTAAAGCTAATTCTAACCGCTACTTCGAAAATTATGATGATTTTGAAGTTCATGGTGATAATATTCTTCAGGTTTACAAGGATGGAGTTCCTTTAGACTTTGATGAAGATGCAGCTAAAAAAATCATGAGTGAACAGGCTGTTGAAATCCTTGTTCAGTGCAGCGAAGGTACAGCAGAAGGTACTGCATGGGGTTGTGACCTTACTTATGATTATGTAAAAATCAACGGTGATTATCGTACTTAATATACGAAGGAATATAAATTATGGAAAATAAACAGGAAAATTTAACAGCCAGCCAGTGGTCACAGGTTCTTTCAGAAGCTTTGCCATATTTTAAACATTGGTGTGGTAAAGTTGTAGTTGTAAAATATGGTGGAAATGCCATGTTGAACGAAGAACTGAAACAGGCCGTAATGGAAGATATCGTCCTTTTGAATACTATTGGTATTAAAGTTGTTTTAGTTCATGGTGGTGGACCAGAAATCAACAAAATGCTGGATAAAGTTGGTAAGGAATCTAAATTTGTAGACGGACTTCGTTATACAGATGCAGAAACAATGGAAATTGTTCAGATGGTTCTTACTGGTAAATTGAATAAAGATATCGTTGGTATTCTTTTGCAGAAAGGTGGAAAAGCTGTAGGTCTTTCAGGTGTAGACTCTGGTTTAATCCGTGCAAAGAAAACTGAAAAAGATCTTGGATATGTTGGAGAAGTAACAGAAGTTCATCCAGAAATCCTTAATTCACTTTTGGATGAAGGTTTTATTCCTGTTGTTTCTACTGTTGCCTTAGGTGAACAAGGAGATAGTGCTAACTACAACATCAATGCCGATACTGCTGCCGCAAAAATTGCAGTTGCATTAAAAGCCGAAAAATTTGTTCAGCTTACAAATGTTCCAGGTATCCTCCGTAATATTGACGATCCTTCTACTTTGATCAAACGCATTGAACGAACTGCAATCGGTTCTCTCAAAGCTACAGGAATCATTGCTGGTGGTATGTTACCAAAAATTGATTGCTGCGAAACTGCATTAGACGGTGGAGTTCCAAGAACTCACATTATCGATGGTCGTGTTCCTCACAGTCTCTTAATAGAAATGTTCAGTGACCGTGGTATTGGAACTATGATATATTAAGGTAAAAATAAAATAGGCTGAATTCTCGTATTCTGCCTATTTTATTTCAACTAATTGTAAACCTTTTTATAATCAATGGTTTACAATACTTTATTTTTTCATTATATTTACTTTGTAAATCAAGGGGGACGGACCTCATTTTAATCATTAAATTGATTTCCGCATCTTTGTTTTACTTCGGGGTCTGTCCCCCTTTTCTTTTTTTATGGAGTAAAGATTATGAAAACAAAATCAAAATCTCTTTTCTTAGTGGCAATCATTGCCTTGTTTGCAGCTATTATTTGTGTAGGCTGCTTTATGCGTATTCCTTTAGGTCCAGTTCCAATCGTTTTACAGAATGTACTTTGTATCTTAACAGCTGCTCTCCTTGGTGGAATCTACGGAGCTTTACCAACAGCAATTTTTCTTATTGCAGGTTTAATTGGTCTTCCAGTTTATTCTGGTGGCACTAGCGGTATTGCAGTATGGTTAGGACCAACTGGAGGATTTTTACCAGGCTATTTAATTGGAGCAGTAATTGCATCTCTTATTGCAGGCAAGCCTTCCATTGAAGAAAAAAAATTAAGCTGGAAAACAACATTAAAAATCAGCCTTGCTATTATTGCGGGTATGGTTGTTTTATATATTCCAGGAATCTTCTGGTTCTCTCACTGGGCAACTGCTGCTGGAAAAATTCCTGCTGATAAAACTGCTTTAGCATATACAATGGGTGCTTGTGTTATTCCATATATTCCTGGAGATATTCTTAAAATTATCGTTGCTATTCCAGTGACTTTAAAAGTTCGTCCAATTCTGGCACAATATCTTTATAATGATGACACAGAAAACACTGAAAATAACTAATATTCAGAAATCTTTCAAAACTGCCAGTGGAAAACGACAGGTACTTAAAAATGTATCTTTTGAACTTCCAGAAGGCAGTTGTACCTTGATTGGTGGCGAAAATGGTTCTGGAAAAAGTCTTCTTATGTCCATAATTGCAGGCTTAGAAACTCCAGATTCTGGAACCATAGAAAGCTTTGGAAAAGCAGGCCTTGTATTCCAGGAAGCAGAAACTCAGATTCTTGGTGAAACTCCTGAAGAAGACATTGCTTTTGGACCAAAAAATCTTGGATGGAAAAAAGAGCAGATTAATCAGGCAGTTGCGATGGCTCTTGAAAAAACCGGATTAACCGAAAAAAAAGATTTTCCTGCCCGATTCCTTTCTGGTGGTGAAAAACGCCGTCTTGCAGTTGCCTGTATGCTTGCCATGGACTTTCCAATCATCATTCTTGATGAACCTTATGCAAACCTGGACTATACAGGAGTAAAACAGGTAAATCAACTGATCTGTGAATTAAAATCTCAGAACAAAACCATTATTATTCTTTCTCATGAAATAGAAAAATGCCTTGGACTTGCAGATAGATTTATTGTTTTATTCCGGGGCGAAAAAGTCTTTGATGATAAACCTGAAGCAATAATGGGGACAGACCCCAAAATTAATCTTGAACAATGGAATATTCGTAATCCTTTTAATCACTATTCTTCGATAAAGGATTTAATCTGGTAAAAATGAATAATATTGCCTTCAACTATAAAAATGGAAATTCTCTCATTCACAGAACACCGGCAGTAATAAAAATACTTCTTATTCCTGCTGTAAACATTCTATTTTTTCTGTTGCCTTATTACTTCTCGGTAGGTCTGTTTTTTTTTCAATTAGCAACCTGTTTTTATTTACGGTTTACAATTAAAGAACAACTAAATGATTTAAAACCTGTAATTTATTACGCAGTTCTTTTGTACTTCACAACTTTTATTGGTCAGCTTTTCACTAGTTCTTTTAATCTCAAGCTTTCGATTATCAACACTTTCTCAAATTTTGAAAGCTTGAAAATGCTGCTTAAATTATTCTGTATAATGCAGTGTGCTTCAATTATTTTTAAAACTTCCACTACTCTCCAGATTCGGGAAGGTATTGGTCAAATAGAAACTTTTATCCGAAAACTTTTACCGGTTTCTAAAAAGAATAAGTTTACCAATGCAATCTCGCTTTTTATGTGTTTTATTCCTTTAGTTTACAGAAATTGGGAACAATGCAAACGAGCCTGGTTTGCACGAAGGGGTAAAAAGACAATTTTTATGTTTTTAACAATTCTTCCAGTATTCTTTTCGGTGGGAATTAAACAGGCCTGGAATACAAGCCGAGCCTTATATGTTCGGGAAAATCAGGATTAATCTACAAAATTCTGAGAAATTAAACTGACTTCTCCAGAAATCAAAGTTCGTCGGTTTCCTTTTTTATCCTGAACTACAAGTCCTGCATCATCGTCAATATCAACAACTTTTGCCAGATAGTTTCCTTTATCACTATCAATAATACTATGCACTTCAACTTCTCTTCCAATGATAAAAGAATAAAGCTTGTATTCTTCAATGACTTTAGCAGGATCTTCTTCCAGAACCTTAAATACTTCATTAGCAATCTGACTTGCAAAATTTAATCGGGTAATATTTGATGATTTTCCATTAGAAAGAATGGAACCCGCAATTTTAGAAAGTTCTTTATCAAAAGCTTCAGCATTATCCTGAATATTAATTCCAATTCCAATAATTGCAGATTCAATTAAACCGGTTTCAAAGTTTGCAGTTCCTTCGGTCAGTACTCCTCCAATTTTTTTACCATTAAGAAAAATATCATTTATCCATTTTATTGAAGGAATTACATCATAGAGTTTTCGTATAATTCGACAGATAGCAACAGCAGTAAATGCAGTAATTCTCGAAGCCTGTTTTACACCACCCTTTGGTGCATAAATCAAAGAAAGATAAATTCCAGTTTTAGCAGGAGAAACAAAAGTTCGTCCAGAACGGCCTCTTCCGGCTGTTTGAGTTTCTGCGACAATAATTGCCTTATGAAGTTTTGCACCGGCTTGTGTCAGTTCCTGGGCTTCGTTTCTCAATGGTCCCGCTTCGGAAATTATTTTTTTTGCATAATTGTTTGTGGAATCTATTTCTTTAAAACATTCGATATGATTATTGGCAAGTTCAGGTAAAGTATCGTTAATGAATTCCCTCATTATATCAGTTGAAAACAAATCATGACTTCCATTAATTAAATAGCCGCCATTAGTTGTTCCAACAATTTCGCAGCCCTGTTCCCGGAGAGTTTTTATTGATTTCCAGATAGCAGCCCTGCTAACTCCAAATTTTTGAGCCAGCAATTCCCCGCTAACTGGTTTTCCCTGATTTTCATAAAGAAACTTAAGAACTTTATCTTTTGTTGCCATTTAAGATTATCCTAATTTCATTCCTGACATAGTAACAAAAGCAACTTTTCTTCCCAAATCGTCAGTAACTTCAATTTCGTAAAAGACAGTTGTTCTTCCATCTTTAATCATTTTTGCTTCTGCAATCAAAGTTGAACCTTTTGCAGGGGCAAGATAAGTAATATTACTTGTAGTAGAAACTGCAACAGCATCAGAGGCAACTGCAAAACAATAATCAGCAAGAGTAAAAATTGCTCCTCCCATTACATTGCCTGCAACATTTGTATGAAATTCTTCAATCTTAAAACTGCATTTTGCATAGTATTCAGCAACTTCATCAATCTGGATTTTTGTTGTTAAAGCGTATTTATCCTGACTAAAAAATTTTCTGCTTTCTTCAAGATCTCTTCTCATATTATCTTCCTTCTATTCGTTATAAATTCCAAGTAATCTGATATCACCTGCGTATTCTTTTAAATCTTCCAGCATTTTTTCTACCAGAAGATTTGGATTTTCTTCATCATTCTTAATACGACCATCGGCATAGAACCAGTATCGCCAAGGTTTACCGATAATTGGGCGGGATTCAAGACGATTCAAATTGATGTTGTAGTCATTAAAAACCCCAAGAACATTGTATAAAGCCCCCTGTTCATTCTTTGTATCAAATACAATTGAGAACATATTGGCTTTCTTATTTTTGACTTTTGAATCCAACTTTCCAGATTTCAATGCCTCTGTAGAAGCAATAATCAAAAAGCGGGTATAGTTATTTGGATTGTTTTCAATTCCAGTTTCCAGAAGCTTTAAGCCGTATAATTCTGCATTTCGGGCATTACAAATTGCAGCATATTTTGGTGAATTAAGTTTTGCAACCTGAGCAGCAGCATCCGAAGTAGAGTTTGCATTTTCCTGTAAAAAATTATGCTTCTTTATGAATTCTGTACATTGACCCAAAGCCTGAGGATGGGAAGTTACAATTTCTACAGTATCTAAAGTTGCTCCTTCACAAGCCATAATTGAATGTTCAATTCTAATAGTTGTAGCTCCAACAATTGAAACATCTTTATGCTGAGTAATATTGTCGTAATTCTGAAAAACAAAACCTGCTGTACAGTTTTCGATTGGAACCATTCCAAAATCGGCTCTACCATCTACAACCGAAACAAAAATATCATCAAAGCTGGAAACTGCAAGAGCTTCTGCTTTATTGTCATAATAATTTATAACTGCCTGTTCTGCGTAAGCACCTTTTTTTCCGTTATAGGCACAAATAACTTTCGAAGAGTTCATATCTCTATTTTACATCAAAAATCTATCTTGATAAATAACCTACTCTTATATAAAATGGAGTTACTATTTCTTCTATACCAAAGGTGAATATTATGACAGATATTGAAATTGCACAGAACAATGTTATGGTTCCAATTACAGAAGTTGCTTCTAAAATTGGAATTTCTTCGGACCAGCTTGAACTCTACGGTCCATATAAAGCTAAAATCACATTTGAAGAACTTAAAACTCTGCAGGATAAAGCTTCTAAAAATCCAGGAAAACTTATTCTTGTAACTGCTGTAACACCAACTCCAGCAGGAGAAGGTAAATCTACAGTTTCTATTGGACTTGCAGATGGATTAAATAAAATTGGTAAAAAAACAGTTGTAGCCCTTCGCGAACCTTCTTTAGGACCTTGTTTTGGTGTTAAAGGTGGAGCTTGCGGTGGTGGTTATGCTCAGATTGTTCCAATGGAAGAAATCAATCTTCATTTTACTGGAGACCTTCACGCAATTTCTATCGCAAACAACCTGATTGCCGCTCTTATTGATAATCATATGCAACAGGGAAATCAGTTGCATATTGAACCTCGTTCTATTACCTGGAAACGCTGCGTAGACTTAAATGACCGTTCTTTAAGAAACATTATCATTGGTCTTGGTGGAAAAGTTCAGGGCATTCCAAGAGAAGATCATTTTACAATTGCAGTTGCATCCGAAATCATGGCAATCGTTTGTCTTTCAAAAACAATTGCAGAACTTAAAACTCGTTTGGATAATATTGTAATTGGACAGAACGATAATAAAGAAGATGTTCGTTTTGGTGAATTAAAATGTACAGGAGCTGTTGCGGCTCTTCTTAAAGATGTAATCAAACCAAATATTGTTCAGACTCTTGAAAAAAATCCAGCTTTCGTTCATGGCGGACCTTTTGCTAATATTGCTCACGGTTGTAACTCTGTAAATGCTACAATCTGTGCTTTAGCTTCTGGCGATTATGTTGTAACAGAAGCAGGATTTGCAGCAGATTTAGGTGCTGAAAAATTCCTCGATATTAAATGCCGCACTGCTGGTTTAAAACCTGATGCAGTTGTAATTGTTGCTACTATTCGTGCCCTTAAGATGCATGGTGGAGTTGCAAAACAGGATTTAAGTAAACCTGATTGTGCTGCATTGGAAAAAGGTTTTGCTAACCTTAAATGTCATATTGAAAACATTGCCAAATTTGGACTTCCTGCAGTTGTTGCAGTTAATAAGTTTATTACAGATACAGATGAAGAAATTGAGTTGTTGCAGAAGCTTTGTAAAGAAAACGGTTCTACTGCAGTTCTTTCTGAAGGCTGGGGAAAAGGTGGAGATGGAACAGCAGAACTTGCAAAAGTTGTTGCAGAAATTGCCGAAAGCGGAAAAGCTGATTTTCACCCATTGTATGAACTTGAACTTCCTTTAGCAGATAAAATCAAGAAAATTGCTACAGAAATCTATCGTGCAAAAGACATTGATATTGATCCAGCAGCCCTCAAAAAGCTCAAAACTTATGAAGAAAAAGGCTACGGAAATCTTCCAATCTGTATTGCAAAAACACAGAACTCGATTTCTCATGATCCAAAGCTTATTGGTGCTCCAAGCGGCTTCACCTTCCCTGTTAGAGATGTTCAGTTGTATGCAGGAGCAGGTTTTGTAGTTGCCCTCGCCGGTGATATCATGACAATGCCAGGTTTACCAAAAGCACCTAAGTCGGAGGCCAAGCGGTCTTAGGAAGACAAGCAACTATTGCAACTCCTTGGCTCACAGAACGACATGGCTACGATCCGACTTTGTTAGAGATGTTCAGTTGTATGCAGGAGCAGGTTTTGTAGTTGCCCTCGCCGGTGATATCATGACAATGCCAGGTTTACCAAAAGCACCT
>JAZQOB010000032.1:0-34622 GCA_045627625.1 Treponema sp. | reverse complement strand
AAGACTTACAGGATTACCGCGAAGTTCATTTTATTATGCAGAAAAACATCCCCACAAAGAAAAATATCAGCAGGAACGGGAATTGGTTCAGCAGATATATCATGAAAATAAAGGACGGTACGGTTACAGAAGAATTACTCTTGCGTTCAGAAATCGTGGCTTAAATACAAATCACAAAGTCATTCAAAAGCTTATGCATGAAGAACATATTGTATGTCAGGTAAGGCTTCACAGATATAATTCATACAAAGGTCAGGTTGGTAAAATTGCAAAGAACTTATTGCTGGTGGGACCAAAGCGAAAGAAAAAGCGGGATTTTTCCACAACAAAGTCAAATCAGAAATGGGTCACAGATGTAACTCAATTCAACATAATGGGCAAGAAACTGTATCTTTCACCAATCTTAGATTTGCATGACCAGTCGCTTGTAAGCTGGAACCTTTCTGAAAGTCCAAACTTTGCTCAAACAATGGATATGCTTGATAAAGCTTTCGAAAAAATCCCTGATGGAACAAATCTTATTCTTCATTCTGATCAGGGGTGGCAATACCAGATGTATGAATATCAACAGAGATTGAAAGATAAAGGAATACGGCAAAGCATGTCACGAAAAGCAAACTGCCTAGATAATTCAGTTATGGAAAATTTCTTTGGACTATTAAAATCAGAATTACTTTACTTAAAGCATTTTGATTCTGTTGAACAGTTTAAGAAAGAATTGGTTGAATACCTCGAATGGTACAATGAAAAGAGAATCAAGGTTAAATTAAAAGGACTGACTCCTTTACAATTTAGGAATCAGTCCTTAAAATCAGCCTAGTTAAAGTGTCCAATAATTGGGGTGCACTTCATCGAATGACATCCTTTTTTTATTTCTTTCACATGAATTCAATCTTTTTTAAGGCTGCAACTCTCTGTACCAAGGTTGGATGAGAGAAGTTCCAGAACACATATAAAGGTGGCGGAAATAATTCAGAAAGATTTTCGCTGTTAAGCTTGATCAAACCAGTAATCAAAGGTTCCCCACTTCCACAGATTTTAGCTGCAAAGGCATCCGCCTGATATTCATCCCTTCTTGAAGAAAAATTCATTACCGGTGAAATAATTTCAGAAACTGCAGAATAAATATTAATTGCAAGGAACAATCCGATAAACTGCATGCTGCCCACAATTTGTGAAGAACATTCAAAACCAAAGCCTGTATACAACGAAACACAATGGGCAAGCTTATACAAAACAAAAAGCAGAATAAATTCCATAGGAATAGTAATAAAAAGCCGCTTTGTAATATGTTTAAGTTTAAAATGTCCAAGTTCATGACCAAGAACTGCAGTAAGTTCCTCAGCAGTCATTGAATTAATCAAGGTATCATATAAAACAATTCGTTTTGATTTTCCAAAGCCCGAAAAATATGCATTGCTATGTCCACTTCGTTTTGAAGCATCCATTACAAAAAGTCCGCCGTTCTTAAATCCTGTTCGTTCCAGAATTACATTGATTTTATCTTTAAGTTCCCCTTCTTCCAAAGGTTCAAACTTATTGAATAAAGGAGCAATAAATTTTGGGTAAATCACCTGCATTAAGAAAGTAAAAGCAATAAGAACGATTGCCAGTACCAGCCACCAGGAAGAAGCCATTTTTACAAAGAATAAAGAAGCAATAAAAGTCAATAAAACTGAAAGAATTCCAGATACAATAAGACCTTTCAACTGATCGGCAATCCATAACTTAAAAGTCATTTTGCTGAAACCAAATTTCTTTTCCAGCACAAATTCATTATACAGTTCAAAAGGAATAGAAATGATTGTTTCGGGAATAGAAGCCAGAAGCAGAAAGATGAAAAAATCACAAAAAGTCTTTGCAATTCCTACAGGTTCTCCAATCCATCCTCTTACAATATTAAATACAAACGGATAGTAACCAAAAAGCACTAAAGCCAAAGTCAGAATAAAACCGACAGATGAAGAAGCAATCCAGGAAAAATATTTTGCATTTTCGTAATCGCAGATTTTTTTAAGCTTTTCAGAGTCAAAACTTTCTTTTGCAAGAGGAATGTCTGCCAGTTCTTCAGGGATTTTTCCGCCATTCTTTTTTCGAGAACAGTAATCAATAAATTCCAGAAAATGTTTTATACAAAAACTGACTGCAATTCCAATAATAAATACCAGTACAAAAGGATTTTTAAAATCTAAAACTAATTTCATTTTTTTCCAGCCTTTGATTTTTTAATTTTGATTACTCCGCCGTTTCGTCCAATACGGACTCCGCCACGACGACTTGGAATATAAGCATTTGCAGAACCCCGAACAATATTTGCCAGTTCAACATCTTTATCACTCCAGCCAGCTCCTCTTAAAGCTCTTAAGTTGCTTTCTGTTGAAGGCCCTGCACAATCCTGAGTTTTGGCATCGTCGGTTTTGTAGAAATCTTCATCAAAAGAATCCCAGCACCATTCCCAGACATTTCCACCCATATCAAAAAGACCAAGTTCATTTGGTTTAAGAATTCCTGTCTGATGTGTCATGTTATCTGCAGTAATTTTGTTCCAGCTGTATTCCGAAACTCGTTCATCATCATAATTAAAACCAGCCCCAGTAAAATTCTCTGAAAGTTTTCCTCCGCGAGCCGCATATTCCCATTCAGCTTCTGTCAAAAGGCGGTAACCATTTTTTCCTCTGTCCCATTTGACAGAATCCCAGTCTACATGCCCCTTTTCTTTAGGAACTTCGCCCCAAAGTGAAGTATCACAGGTTTCTTCACCATCTACAGTTTTAGAATATACAGGTTCAAGCCCCTGTTTTTCGCTTAATTTATTACAATAAATAACCGCTTCGTACCAGGTAATTTTTTCGACAGGTCGGAGTTCCTGAATTTCGCCTTCAGGAATTTTCTTTCCTTTTTCTTCTCCCTGATAAAAACTAGGATTATAACCCATCAGTTCTTCAAAATCAGCCTGAGTAAGTTCAGTTTTAGCTATGTAAAAATCAGAAACCGTAAGTTTGTGAGCTTCGTGAGAATAGTAGCCCCATGGTAATTCAATAGAATCATCCCCCATCGTAAACTCAGAACCTTCCACAAAAACAAGTTCATCAGAATATTTTTCTGAACAGGAAATCAAGGTAACGGGTAAAATAAAAATAAATAAAAATTTAAGAAGTTTTTTCATCAGTAAATCCTGGAATAATTTGATTACATATAATTATAACAGAAAACACCGTAAAACTGTAATTTTTTACATATTTTATATATAATCATCTTATGAAAAAAATCAATTTTTATATGGCCCTTATATTTTTTGCAGGAATCCTTACACTTACCAGCTGTAACAAAAAGAACTCTACCCCGTCAAATATTTTCGAAGGTAAAACTTTTACCCGTACCACAGACTGGAAGGACACAGAAACCTATTCCTTTAATAAAAATAATCTTGCAACATTAACTACAAAAACTTTTGATGGATTTGCAATGATTACAGAGTTTGAATATCATATTGATGAAGAAAACGAAAAACTGAATTTGAAAGTCCTGAAATATCCATATTTTGAAAATGATGAAAAATATATCTCTCTTGTTCTGGATGAATTAATCGCAAAAGATCCAGAAGGCAAAGCTGATTACGAAAAGATTTTTGCAGCTACAATTTCCTACAAATATCTTATGATGCCAAATAAATTAAAACTGGAAAATGATAGTTTTGATCTGGTGAAATAGACAGGTAAATTAAGAATTAAAAATGAAGAATTAATAAACAGGGATTAAGGGGATAGATGTTATATCTTTTAGATAATTAAAGTTTGTCACCTTTAAAAAAATTAAGGTTGTAGTGAATAATAAAACTACAACCTTTTTTATTTTTTAGTATTGATTCGAAAATTATGGAACGCGAGCGTAAGTTCCATAATTTTCCGCCATCATAGACTAGTACATTCCACCCATGTCTGGAGCTGCTGGAGCAGCTACTGGAGGAGTTGGGATGTCTGTGATAGCACATTCTGTTGTGAGGAGTGTTCCGGCAACAGAAGCGGCATTTTTCAATGCAGAACAAGTTACTTTAGCTGGGTCGATAATACCTGCTTCCAGCATATTTACCCATTCGTTAGTGCGGGCATTGAAACCAATACCTTTCTTTTCGCTTTTTGCTCTTTCTGCAATTACAGCACCATCAAGACCTGCATTTTCTGCAATCTGGCGAATTGGTTCTTCCAAAGCACGGCGAACAATTTTGAAACCAACTTTTGCATCTTCAGACAAATCTTCTGGAATATTTGCCAAAGCTTTTGCAGCTTCGATCAATGCCATTCCACCACCAGAAACAATACCTTCTTCCAAAGCGGCACGAGTAGCAGCAATTGTATCTTCTACACGGAATTTCATTTCTTTCATTTCTGTTTCAGTGTTAGCACCAACATTGATTACAGCAACTCCACCTGCAAGTTTTGCAAGACGCTTCTGAAGCTGTTCTTTGTCATATGATGATGTTGATTTTTCAATAGCAACTTTGATTTCTTCAACACGAGCTTTAATATCTTTAGCGCTACCAGCACCACCAACGGTTGTTGTATTTTCTTTGTCAATTTTAATTGATTTAGCCTGACCAAGAACTTCATCACCACAAGATTCAAGTTTCAAACCAACTTCTTCGCTAACTACAGTTGCACCTGTCAAAATAGCGATATCCTGGAGCATATCCTTACGGCGGTCACCAAATCCTGGAGCCTTAACAGCACAACATTTGATTGTTCCACGGATTGTGTTCAAAACTAAAGTTGTAAGAGCTTCACCGTCTACATCTTCACAGATGATTACCAAAGCACGGCCAGCATTTGCAACTTTTTCCAAAATTGGAAGAAGATCTTTCATTGCTGAAATCTTTTTATCGTAAATCAAAACACAAGCATCATTAAAATCAGCTACCATTCTTTCGCGGTCTGTTACAAAGTATGAAGAAATGTATCCACGATCAAACTGCATACCTTCAACAGTATCAACAGTCATTTCCATGTTTTTAGATTCTTCAACAGTAATTACACCGTCCTTACCAACCTTTTCGATTGCATCTGCAAGCATTTTACCGATTTCTGGATCGTTATTTGCAGAAATTGTAGCAATGTTTGTAATATCATCAGCACCCTTTACAGGTTTTGCATTCTTTTTAATTTCATCAACTGCAATTTTTACAGCCTTGTCCATACCGCGTTTGATTTCGATTGGACGCATACCTGCAGCTACAGATTTAATTCCTTCACGAACTAAAGCATATGAAAGAACTGTTGCTGTTGTTGTACCATCACCGGCATCATCATTTGTTTTTGAAGCAACTTCGCGAACAAACTGAGCTCCCATGTTTTCATATGGATCTTCAAGTTCAATTTCTTTTGCAACAGAAACACCGTCTTTTGTAATTACAGGTGAACCATATTTTTTATCCATCATAACCATGCGACCACAAGGTCCCAAAGTTGTTTTTACAGCTTTAGAAATCTGTTCAACACCACTCAAAAGCTTTTTACGAGCGTCTTCACTAAACAATAACTGTTTTGCCATTTCTATCCTCTTAAATAAATTAATAATATGATATTATAGAATAAATTAATAAAAAAAACTCTTATTGGCAAGAAAAAAAAGGAAATTTTCACTTTTCTTAATTGACACTCTGACAGTTTTAGTGATATTGTCATTCTTAATGAGGTTTATATGAAAAAAGAAAAATTTCCTGTTGATAAATCACTCCCAGACACACTCTCAAAATTAATTAAAGAAAGATGTGCAAAATTTGCTGATTATACATTACAGGCATCTAAGAACAAAGAAGGAAAATTTGAATATTTCACTTTTGCTGAAGTTTATGAGAAAGTAATCGAATTAGCACTTGCCTATAAAACACTCGGAATCAAAAAAGACTCTCATGTAGCTTTGATTTCTGATAACAGAAGAGAATGGCTCATTTGTGATTATGCATTACTCTGTCTCGGTGCATGTGATGTTCCAAGAGGATGCGATTCATTAGGAAAAGAACTTCGCTTTATTATTTCATTTGCAGATTGTGAAGTTGGTATTTTTGAAAACGCACGCCAGCTCAAAAAAATTACAGAAAACATTCAGGAAGTTCCACTTCTTAAAACAGCTATTATATTTGATCCTGTTTCAGATGAAGACATGGCTGAATTGAATAAATCAGGACTTAAAATCATCAGTTTTGAAGACCTTATGAAAACTGGTCATGAAATTTACGAAAGTGACAAGGCTGCTAAAAAAGCTGAAATCGAAGCTGACATCGACAATGTAAAACCAGAAGATGTTGTAACTATGATTTTCACTTCTGGAACTACAGGAACTCCAAAAGGTGTAATGCTTACACATGCCAACTATATTTCTGAAGCAGGAAACGTAAAAACCTTCCTCCCAACTCATGCAGGCGAAATGTGGCTTTCAGTTCTTCCTGTATGGCATGTATTTGAAAGAATTGCACAGTATATCGTTTTGATTGGCGGTTCAGGACTTGCTTATTCAAAACCAGTTGCATCTGTAATGTTAAATGATATGAATGTAATCAGACCACACTGGATTTTTGGTGTACCAAGATTGTGGGAAGCTCTCGCAAAAGGTGTAAACCAGGCAATGAAAAAGAAAGGTGGAATCACATTCAAATTATTCACATTCTTCAAAGCTGTTGGAACTCACTATGCAAACAACAGAGACAGAGTTACAGGAAAAGTTTGTAGAATTCAGAAACGCAACAGATTCCTTGATGCTCTTGTTGGTATTGTTCCATTCATTCTTTTATGGCCATTACACAAAATTGGAGATGCATTAGTATTCAGCAAGCTTAAACAGAAATTTGGTGGTCGTTTACGCTTTGGTATTTCAGGTGGTGGTGCATTACAGCCTGATATCGAAAACTTCTACCGTGCCGCAGGAATCAAACTTCTTGAAGGTTATGGTTTAACAGAAACAACTCCAGTAATTTCAGTTCGCTACTATAAAGAAGCTCGCCCTGGTTGTGTAGGTGCAATCTGGCCTAACTGGGAAGTAAAAACAGTAAAAGAAGAACATGGTATTCCATTGAGCGGCGAGCCATTACCACCAGGACAGCAGGGATTGATTTTTGTCCGTGGTCCACAGTTGATGAAAGGATATTATAAAAATCCAGAACTTACAGAAAAAGCAATCGATAAAGACGGCTGGTTCAATACTGGTGACTTGGGAATTATTACATGGGATAATGAATTGAAAATCACAGGTCGTGCAAAAGATACAATCGTATTGCTTGGTGGTGAAAACATTGAACCATTGTTTGTTGAATCAGGATTGCTTGCCAGCGATTATATCGAAAGCGCAATGCTTTTGGGACAGGACCAGAAATATCTTGGTGTACTTATTGTTCCTAATAAAGATGCAGTTACAAACTATGCACAGACTTATGGAGTACAGTATTCAGACTATAACTCTTTACTGGAAACTCAGTTGATTAAAGATTTGTTTACTGCAGAAATTTCTACAAAAGTTTCAGTTGAAAACGGTTACAGACCTTGTGAAAAAATCAATAAGTTTGTTCTTGTTGCTGACAGCTTTAAAGTTGGTGAAGAACTTTCTGGTAAACAGGAAATGATGCGATATAAAATTGCAGAAAAATATGCTGATTTAATCGCTACAATGTTCAAAGAATAGAACTAAACATAGTTATTTGAAGAAAACTATCGCTACCCATGGTCGCTTTAGTTTTTTTCAAATAACAAATTTATTTATATCCCCCTACACTTTCCTTCCAATAAATTAAAGCACAAGTTTATAGTTTTTTATTCCATAATTAATCAGAATGATACTATTACCCTGTTACAACTTTTGATATTATTATTATGATGGAGGGAAAAATGAACAACAAATTAAATCTATCCAGATACTTTAAGAAATATGCTTTTTTGTATTTAATTGCAATCCTGGCTATGACTGCGGGAACTTTTTTAGATATGATTGCACCAATTATCGTTCAGCATATTGTAGATGATGTTCTTGTAGCAAAAAATCTTGATCCTTTAAAACTCCTGATTCTTGGAATTCTTGGCATTGGAGTTGGAAGATGTATTTTTCAATATACAAAGGAATTCATCTGCGATGTTTGTGGTTCTAGAATTGCTTCCGAAGTTAGAATCAATTTATTTCAGAAAATCCAGAGTTTAAGTGCAAACTTCTTTGATGGCATTAATTCCGGAGAATTAATGAGCCGCGTAAAAGATGATGTTGATCGAATCTGGGATATTGCAGCCTTTATGGGAATTTTGATGGCTGAAGTTGTTGTACGAACTGTCTGTACAATGTACTTCATGATTAAAATTAACTGGCTTCTGGCTTTGATTCCTACAATCGGCATGTGTGCTTCTGCAGTTATTGCAATTCTTATGGAACAGAAACTGGATTCTCTTTATGGCGAAGTTGCGCAGAAAAACTCTGAAATGAATAATACTGCCGCTGAAAATCTTGCGGGAGTTAGAACTGTAAAAGCTTTTGCCCGGGAAGGATTTGAAATCAACAAATTTCATAAGCACAATCAGAAATATTATGAATTGAATATTGATTTGTCCCGTGTATTTGTTAAGTTCAATCCTATCATTCAGGTAATCACAAGAATGCTTACTGTAATCACCCTTCTCATCGGAGGAATTATGGTAATCAAGACAAACCAGGGAAGTTCAAACTTCACCCTTACAATTGGTGAACTTATGGCATTTATTGCCTTTGTTGGAAATATGATCTGGCCAATGGAAATGCTTGGCTGGCTTACAAACGGATTCTCATCTGCAAAAGCAAGTGTAAAACGATTGAACAAAATCTACCAGCAGACTCCAGCTATTCTGGACGAATCAAAACTTTCGGCTAATGCAGAATCGGATATTGCTGGTCAGTTGTTTACAGAACATGACCTTAACGGAACTGTCAGTTTTGAAAATGTAAGCTATAAATCTGGTGACAGAGACATTTTGAAAAACATAAGCTTCGAAATTGAAAGTGGAAAAACTCTTGGAATTATGGGAGCCACAGGTTCAGGTAAAACCACAATCATCAATCTTCTTAAGCGAATGTACGATGTTACTGATGGGTCTATCAAAATGGATGGAGTTGATATCAGAGAGCTTCCTCTGCCTGTATTGAGAAAAAGTATTGCCTGTGTAATGCAGGATATTTTCCTGTTCAGTGATACAATCGACGGAAACATCAGACTTGGAGCAAAAGATTCTATGACTACAAATGAAGTTCGTTCTGCTTTGGAACGCTCAAGAAGTGCAGAATTTGTAGATAGAATGGAAGACAAGGAACTGACTGTAATCGGGGAACGAGGAGTTGGCTTAAGTGGTGGACAGAAACAGAGAATCACTATTGCAAGAGCTTTAGCGAGAAAAACTCCAGTTTTAGTTTTGGATGATTCAACTTCGGCCCTGGATTCAGAAACAGAACAGGAAATTCAGCAGGTTTTAAATGATTTGACTGGAATGACAAAAATCATTATTGCCCACAGAATCAGTTCAGTTCGAAAAGCTGATAAGATCATTGTTCTGGATAAAGGACAGATTGCTGAATGTGGAACTCATGAAGAATTGTTGAAAAAAGGCGGACTTTATAAAGAAACCTACGATTCACAGTACTAGAGATGCTTTTTTAGCATAGTTTTATGAGGAAACAAAATGAACGGATATAAAATAGACGAAAAATTAGAAAAAAAATCCATGCTGGCAACCATGTCCAGACTATTTAAATATCTTCTCAATTTTAAAGGTTCAATCATTATTGTTTTTATAATGATGGCCTTTGGAACTATTGTAGATTTAATAAACCCTTTGTTAAATGAAAGGGCAATTGATAAATACATTGTTCCTGGTGATATTGGAGGATTAATTAGAATTGTTCTTATTGGAGGAACTATCAATCTTCTGGCAGTTCTTGCTATCAGAACCCGTATGCTTGTAATGGCAAAAACAAGTAACAAGCTCATTCAGAATTTACGACAGCAACTTTATGATCATATTCAGAAGCTGGATTTGAAATTTTTTGATTCCCGCCCATCTGGAAAAATATTAGCCAGAATCATTGGTGATACAAACTCTCTTAAAGACATTATTGAAAATGCTGTTACAACTTTAATTCCTAATCTGATTACAGTTGTAGCTGTAATGGCAATCATGTTTGTAAAAAACTGGAAGCTGGCACTTGCTGCCCTTTCCAGTCTTCCTTTTATGATTGCCGGAATCTTCTTGATTTCATTAATGGCAGAAAAACATTGGAAGGCAAAAAGACAGAAATCATCAAATATGACTGCCTTTATAAACGAAGATTTGTCGGGAATTAAAATTATCCAGAGCTTCAGAGCTGAACAGGAAACAGATAAAACTTTCCAGGAATTAGTTTGGGCTGACAGAAAAGAATTTATTCGTGCCGTAAGATGGTGCGATGGTTTTGGTTCCTGGATTGATTTATGCTGGAGTGTAGGAACCGCAGGTTTGTATCTTGTAGGTGTAATGGCATTGGGAATTGAAGGGGTTTCAATCGGAACTTACATTGCCTTTGGTTCTTATGTTGGAATGTTCTGGCAGCCAATTATGAACTTAAGTAATTTCTACAATCAGTTTGTAAATGCAGCCAGCGGTGCAGAACGAATTTTTGAGATCATTGATACAGAACCTACAGTTGTAAGTCCTGAAAATGCCCCAGAACTTCCTCCAATCAAAGGAAATGTTGAATTCAAGAATGTTACCTTTGGTTATGATGAAGAAGTTGAAGTTCTTAAAAATGTGGACTTCAAAGTTTCGGAAGGTGAAACTATTGCTCTGGTTGGGCCAACAGGTGCTGGAAAATCAACTGTTGTAAACTTAATTAGCCGTTTTTATGACATCAAGAATGGAGAGATTCTTATTGATGGACAGGACATTCGTAAAGTTCAGCTGGAATCCCTCAGAACTCAGATGGGTATTATGACTCAGGAAAATTACATCTTTAGTGGAACAATCCGGGAAAATATTGCCTATGGCAAATTAGATGCTACAGAAGATGAAATAATTGCTGCAGCTAAAGCGGTTCATGCCCACGATTTTATTATGGGAATGGAAGATGGATACGATACAAAGCTTACAGCCAGAGGTGGTGAATTAAGCAATGGACAGAGACAGCTTATAGCCTTTGCAAGAACCATGCTTTCTGCTCCAAGAATTTTAATTCTTGACGAAGCAACAAGTAGCATAGATACTAAAACAGAGTTATTGGTTCAGGCAGGAATTGCAAGTCTTTTAAAGGGAAGAACCAGCTTTGTAATTGCTCACCGATTATCTACAATTCAAAATGCAGACCGTATTTTTGTAATTGATAAAGGTGGAATAATTGAAAGCGGAACCCCTGCTGAACTTATGGAAAAAAAGGGTGCATATTACGCTTTAAGAAAAGCCCAGTTTGAATAGGAGTTATAAATGAAGAATGTAGTTTTAGGAAGCACAGGAATTGTTTCTCCACAGAATGCATTTGGAGCATTACCGGTTCAGAGAGATGATTTTGAAACAGCAATTAAAATTCTTAGAAGAGCCTATGAAGGCGGAATGACCTTCTTTGATACTGCCCGAGCTTATTCGGACAGTGAAGAAAAAATGGGACTTGCTTTAAGTGATGTACGCGACAAAATTCATATTGCAACTAAAACTATGGCAAAAACTCCAGATGAAATGAAAAAACAGCTGGAAACTTCATTAACAAACCTTAAAACTGATTATGTTGATATATATCAGTTCCATTGTGTAGATCAGTGCTATAAGCCTGGAGATGGAACTGGAATGTACGAAACAATTCTGGATTTTAAGCGCCAGGGTTTGATTAAGCACATTGGTATTACAGCCCACAAAATCGGAATTGCAGAAGAATGTGTAAATTCAGGACTTTACGAAACAATGCAGTTTCCTTTCAGCTATCTTTCAGGTCAGCGGGAAATTGATCTGGTAAACTTGTGTAAAGAAAAGAATGTGGGCTTTATTGCAATGAAAGGATTGGCTGGAGGTTTGATTACAAATTCAAAAGCTGCCTACACTTTCATGACACAATATGACAATGCTCTTCCAATCTGGGGAATCCAGAAAATGTCAGAACTGGAAGAATGGCTCAGCTTTATGAAAGATTCGCCTGTTTTTGATGAAGAAATGAAGGACTTTATCGAACAGGATAAAAAAGAGTTTGGAACTGATTTCTGTAGAGGCTGCGGTTACTGTATGCCATGTCCACAGGGAATCATAATCAATCAGTGTGCAAGAATGAGTCAGATGATTCGTCGAGCTCCAAGTGCCAACTGGCTCACTGAATACTGGCAGGAAGCTTTTAAGAAGGTTCCAAATTGCACCGGTTGTGGCGCCTGCAAAAAGAAGTGTCCGTACGGTCTTGATATTCCTACCCTTCTTAAAAAGAATTACGAAGATTATCAAAGTATTTTAAGCGGAAAAACAAAAGTTTAAAAAAAACTGACAAATGGGACAGAGGAAAATGGAACGAAGTGAATTTTCCTCTGTCCCATTTGTCATAAGTCTACCTGTCTCAATTTTAATGCCAAAAGTTTTAATTTCCTCTGTCCCATTTGTATGATAAAATTGACTTAGGAGTATTTTATGGCAAAAGCATGTATCAGTAAAAACACTGGAAAACCACTTTCGGCATACGAAACAGAAAAAGAAGCCAAAGAGAGTGCTAAATATTCAAAAAAAGAATTCAAATTAGATTTATATCCATACAAATGTGAAAACTGTGGAAAATATCATCTTGCTCCAAAAGCTTCAAAAATCTCGGTAAAGCAAGACGCCTGTTCCTGCACCGATACAAACGGTAAACCAAAAGCTTTGTACGCAACTAAAAAGGATGCTGAAAAGCAGCAGAAAAACAGCGAAAAAGAACAGAAGGTAAAATTATACATTTACAAATGTCCTGACAAAAAAGGCTTTCATCTTACTCATCATGCCCCAGAAGAATATAAAGATATTCCTGCCGAAAAGAAAACAACTGTAACTAAAAAAGCCTCTGAACCTAAAAAGAAGACTGCAACAAAGAAAAAATAGTACAAATGGGACAGAGGAAAATCGGAGGCGTTGCGGGGAACTCCCCGCAGAAGGGGTGGCGGAAAATGAAAAAAGCATTGTGACAGGCACAATGCTTTTTTTAGTTGGAGCCAGGGGGAGACTTCCCCCTCCTTCTAGAATCTATTTCTTGATTTTTACATCCAGCTGGTTGAATGGGATTTCGATTTTAGCTTCATCCAGAACTTTTTTCATTGCAATATACAAATCATTTTTTGTCTGGAGAAAATCTTCTGGCTTAAACCAGGCAGCAACGGTCATATTGATTCCACTCTCACCAAATCCATCAAACCAGACAGCAGGAGCAGGATCCTGCAGAATTGTTGGACACATTCCAGGTGCCTTCTGAAGTGCTTCAAGAGCCTTTTCCATTTTAGATTCGTAAGCAATTGAAACATTTAATGTCATACGGCGCTTTGAGTGATAGGAATTATTAATCAAATTGTTGTTGATGATTGAAGAGTTTGGAATACGAACCATCTGGTTATCCAAAGTATGGACACGAACTGAAAGCAAAGAAATTGAATCAACGATACCTGTGATATCACCAACAATAATCATATCGCCAACTTTAAGTGTTCCTTCTGTAAGAACGAATAATCCCGAAATAAGGTTGGAAACTGAGGTCTGGGCAGCAAAACCAATGGCAACTCCGGCAATTCCCGCTGCACCCCAGATAGCTGAAAACTTGATTCCAAAAAGACTGCAAATATACATTACACAGGCAACATAGAATATGTATTTTACAAATCGATAAGCCAGCATCTTGCGATGAGGTGTCATTTTTGAATTCTGTGTCTTTTTGATTGCTCTAACTGCTATTCTGTAAATGATATAAATTACAAGAAGAATAAGAAGAGTTCCGATTAGCTTGAAAAGATTCTCCCATGTAAAGAAACTTGTAATCCAGTTAATAAAAGAAGATGTATGTTCTACAATTGTTTTTTCTGCATCTATTGCGGCTGAAGCAAATTCTTTTACTGGAGTTGCCTCCTTAAGAACTGCTGTAACTTCTTCTGCAACAACTTCAACAGTTTCTGCTGTTATTTCTACAACTTCTTCTTCCATTTCTAATTCCTCTTGCTTTTAAGATTTATCTATTATTTAAAGTTTTTTACGCCGTCTAAATCCAATGTTGCAAACAAATCTTCGATTGTTTCTCGGCGACGGATTTCTTTGATTGTTCCATCTGGACGCATAAGCAATTCACCACAACGCAGTTTTCCGTTGTAGTTGAATCCCATTGCTCTACCATGAGCCCCTGCATCATGAATGATTACATAATCTCCCATATCAATTTTTGGAAGTGGACGCTGAACTGCAAATTTATCGCAGTTTTCGCACAAAGAACCAACAACATCATAAACTTCAGTTTTTGGTGCATCTTCTTTTCCGCTTACTGTTACTTCATGATATGAACCATACATTCCAGGACGCATTAAATCGGCCATACAAGAATCTACTGCAATATATTCGCGATAAATATGTTTCTGATGAATTGCTGTTGTAACAAGCCATCCGTAAGGACCTGTAATTGGACGGCCACATTCCCAGTAAATTTCCAATGGATCAAGGCCTGCAGGAACTACTACTCTGTCGTATTCAGCACGAATGCCTTTTGCAACTTCATCATAATCTACAGCCTTCTGATCAGGTTTATAAGGAATACCAAGTCCACCACCTAAATCAACGAATTCAATCCTAACACCGCATTTTTCTTTAATTTCGGCGCAAAGTTCAAAAAGGAGTTTTGCTGTGTCTACAAAGAAAGCTGGATTCAATTCGTTTGAAGCAACCATTGTGTGAAGTCCAAAATGTTTTACACCTTCATTTTTACAGATTGTATAAGCTTCAATAATCTGTTCACGAGTTAATCCGTATTTTGCTTCTTCAGGTTTTCCGATGATTGCGTTACAACCCTGTTTTAATGGACCTGGATTATAACGGAAACAGATTGTATCAGGTAAAGTGCCTAAAGACTTCTTAAGATATTCAATGTGAGTAATATCATCAAGATTGATAACATTTCCTCTTTCATAAGCATATTTATATTCACTTGCTGGAGTTTCGTTTGAAGTAAAAATTACATGTTTGCCTTTAATTCCAGCCATTTCACTAAGCATTAATTCTGGTAATGATGAACAGTCTGCACCACAACCTTCTTCTGCAAGGATTTTAAGAAGATAAGGGTTTGGACAAGCTTTAACTGCAAAGTGTTCTCTGAAAACAGGGAAAATGCTGAAAGCTTTTGTAAATTTCTGCATGTTTTCGCGGATTGCTTTTTCGTCATAAAGATAGAATGGTGTTGGGAAATCCTGAACCAGGTTACTTAACTGTGAATGTGAAAGTGGAAAAATCTTACTCATATAAAACTCCTCGGGAGAAAATTATGTCATATTCTATGTTATTCTTCAAGACAGGAGGGATTTTTTTTGCTATAATAATATAGTACATTTAAAACGAGGGGAAATTAAATGGCTTATGTAAAGAATCTTTTTGAGCAGAATTTTATTCAGTATGCAAGTTATGTAATCCGTGACCGTGCCATTCCAGAAATTACAGATGGATTTAAACCTGTTCAGCGTCGAATCATTCATACTTTAATTAAAAATGATGACGGCCGTTTTTCGAAGGTTGCAAATGTTTGTGGTAAGGCAATGGCTTATCATCCTCATGGTGATGCTTCCATTTATACAGCCTTAGTTAATCTTGCAAATAAAGAAATCTTTATCGACAAACAGGGAAACTTTGGTAACATGCTTACCGGAGACGATGCTTCTGCTCCCCGATATATTGAATGTAGATTAAAACCAATTACAAAAGAAATCTTAAATACAAATCCTCGAATTACACAGTATGTTCCAACTTATGATAGCCGTGATGTTGAACCTTTAACTTTCCAGGCTAAGTTGCCATTAGTTCTTATTCTTGGTGCTGAAGGTATTGCGGTTGGTATGAGTACTAACATTCTTACTCATAATATCCGTGAAGTTATTGATGCAGAACGCAAATGTCTTAGAGGAGAAAAATTCCAGCTCTTCCCTGACTTCCCTACAGGTGGATTGATTGATGTTTCTGATTATCAGGACGGCCTTGGAAAGATTGTAACCCGTGCAAAAATGGATACCAGTGATGACAAAAAGATTATCATCACAGAACTTCCATATGGTTCAAATACAGAAAGTCTTTGTGATTCTATTGAAAAAGCTGTTAAAAATGGAAAATTAAAAATCGCTTCCATCCAGGATTATACTTCTGACAAGGTAAATATCGAAATCAAACTTCAGCGTGGAGTTTATACAAAAGATGTTGTAGATGCTCTTTATGCCTTTACAGATTGTGAACAAAGCATTTACTGTAATCTCCTTGTAATTAAGGACAACATGCCGGTTCAGATGACCTGTACACAGGTTATTGAATATCACTCAAAACAGCTGGTTGGCATTCTTAAGGCTGAACTTGAACTTGAAAAATCTGATCTGCTGGAGAAACTTCACTTAAGAACTTTGGAACGCATCTTTGTCGAAGAAAGAATCTATAAAAAGATTGAACAGATGAAGACAGAAGAAGCTGTTGTTGATGCTGTAAAAAAAGGTTTTGTTCCTTTCAAAAAAGAACTGCTTCATGATATTACTGATGAAGATGTAGATCATCTTTTGAAAATCCCTATTCGTAGAATTTCTCTTTACGATATGAACAAAAATAAGCAGGAAGTTGAAGCAATCAATGAAAGAATTAAAGAAATCAATAAATTGCTTAAACATCTTGTAGAATATGCAATCAGCTATCTTGATGGTATTGAAAAGAAACTTATTGGTGATGACTATAAACGCAAAACCCAGCTTACAAATATTAACGCAGTTGATGTAAAAGCTGTTACAAAACGAGATATCCCACTTAAATATGATGAAAAATCTGGATACCTTGGTTCTTCCGTTTCTGGCGGTATTGAATTATTCAAGGTTACTCCATTTGATAAAATTCTTTATGTTCGTAAAAGCGGAATCTTCTCTGTATCAGAAACTCCTGACAAACTTTTTGTTGGTCCTCAGCTTCGTTACTGTGGTTTTGCTGACAAGGAAAGTCTTTCTAAAGTTCTCTTTACAGTTCTTTACAGAGACCCTGAAACTCAATATGTATACATCAAACGCTGCAAAATCCAGGGCTTCATTATGAACAGAGACTATTTCTTTGCACCAGATGGAATGGAAGTTCTTCATATTGATTCAAGAAAATCCTTTACTTTCAACCTTCACTATGTAAAGAAAGCAAGACTTAAGAATCTTACAGAAAAATTTGATGCTTCAAAATACGAAGAAAAATCATTCAAAGCAAAAGGTGTAAGACTCGTAGCTAAAGAAGTTCAGAATATTACTATTGATAAATAGCAATGGATATTTTAAGCGATTACATATCTTTTGAAGAAACTATTAAAGGCTCTCGTTTTCTTTCGGAACTGATTCCCTGTGAATCCCAGGCCCAGGCAAGAGAGCTGATTAAATCTCAAAAAGCAAAATATGCAGATGCAACTCATGTAGTACATGCTTTTGTCATTGGAACAGGAGCTGAAGTTATGGGAATGAGCGATGACGGAGAACCTTCCGGAACCGCAGGCCGCCCTACTTTAGATGTTCTCAAGGGAAGAAAATGTACAAATGCTCTTTTAACTGTTACAAGATGGTTTGGAGGCACTTTACTTGGCACTGGCGGGCTGGTAAAGGCTTATTCAGGAGGAGCAAAACAGGTCATTGAAAAAGCTGACAGCATGGGGCTTTTTACTGAATTTGTTAAAAAACAGGATTTTCATTTTACAACCGACTATTCTTTGTATAAACTGATAAAAAACAATCTGGAGAATTACAGCATATACGATTTGGCAGAAGATTTTGGAAGTGAAATAACACTTTCAGGGAAAATCAAGGAAGATGATTTTTCCTCTCTTGCTGAACGACTGCTTAATCTTTCCAACGGGAAAATTAAACTATGAAAAAATTAATTTGTATTTTAAGTGCAGGACTCCTTATGTCTGCAGTTTTTTCTACAGGGCTTAAAGATGGTGCCGAAAAATATGGTTTTAAAATGGGAGCCGGTGTTTCTCATGACAGTGCCATGGATGTAGATGTTCTTGAAGTTCTCGAAACAGATTTCAACAGTATTACTGCTACAAATGAATTCAAGGCATATTCCCTTGTAAATCGAAACCTTAGTGCAAACAGTAAGGATGGAATGCCTGTAAATGATTATTCCAAAGCTGACAAAATGTGTATGGCAGCTGACTTGATTGGTGCAAAAATCCGAGGACATGTATTAGTTTGGGATGCATATATGCCAGACTGGTTCTTCAGAAAAAACTATGATCCACAGGGAGCTTTTGTTGATAAAAAAACAATGTGCAAACGACTGGAACATTACATTGATGATGTAATCACTCATTTTGAAACAAAATTTCCAGGACTTATTTACTGCTGGGATGTTGTAAACGAAGCCGTTGGTGACAGTTCTTCAGAAGCTGCTCCAGGAGATTCTGCAAGAATCAGAAAAACCAGAAGTGGAAAAGCAAATCTTTTTTACGAAGTAATTGGCCGTGATTATGTTGAACTTTCTTTCAAATATGCAAGAAACACTGTAAATCGCCTTGGAGCTGATATCAAGCTTTATTACAATGATTACAACACATATCAGTATGCTAAAAAAGAAGCAATCAGAAATTTGATTATGGAATTGAATTTTGACGAAAAGCTTTGCGATGGTGTTGGTATGCAGGGATATATCGGAGGCTATGGTTCTCAGAATGGTTGTATGAATTCAAACGATATCCGTCTTATTAAAACTGCAATTCTTGATTATGCTGCACTTGGTGTTGAAGTTCAGATTACAGAAATGGCAGTTAGAAATTATCAGAAAGATTCTGCAACAGCAAAACTTCATGCTTCTTTCTATCAGTCATTATTTGATATGCTTAAAACTATCAATACTGAAGATAGAAAACCATTAACAGCCGTAACAATCTGGGGACTTTGTGACAATCCTTATCTTTCTAAAAATGATTACAGTTATAAAATGAACGGTCCATACTGTGGTTTATATGATAATGACTGGAAACCAAAAGCTTCTTATAAGAGTGTAATGAAATCATTAAAATAATCGGTAAATAAAAAAGTCTGTCTTTTACAGGACAGACTTTTTTTTGTTTATGCATCAATTTCAGAAGCAAGGTGATTTACAATATATTCACGACGCTCTGGAGTATTCTTTCCCATATAGAATTTCAAGACTTCTGGAACATTCTTTAAACTCTGAATTGTGACTGGAGTCAAATGCATTCCCTTATCTTCGTCTTCCCCTTCTTTTCTTGGGAAAATAAACTGTTTGAATTCATTTGGACTGATTTCTCCCAATCCCTTGAAGCGGGTAACTTCAGCACCACGCATAGAAGCAAGTGCCTTATCTCGAGTATCTTCTGAATAGCAATATACAGTTTTAGTTTTATTTCTAACTCGGAACAAAGGTGTTTCAAGAATATATACATGTCCCGAAAGTACAAGTTCTTCAAAGAATAAAAGAAGATAGGTCATAACAAGATTTCGAATATGGAAACCATCGTTATCGGCATCGGTTGCAATAATAATTTTATCATAACGCAAACCTTCAATATCCTTCTGTACACCCAAACTGAATGTAAGATTCTTCAATTCATCATTATTAAAAATAGATGCTTTTTTTTGGCCGTATGTATTTTCAGGTTTACCACGGAGACTGAAAATTGCCTGATATGATACATCACGAGCATGAGTCATTGGTCCGGTAGCCGAATCCCCTTCGGTAATGAAAATCATGGAATTTTCACCCTTTGCACCATCCTGTAAATGATAACGGCAATCCTTAAGCTTTTTAATCTTGAGCATTACAGATTTTTCAGCTTCGCGAATCTGTTTTTCGGTTACATTATTGATTTCATCACGGGCTTTCTGATTCTTAATGATTTTTTCTTCAAGAGCCCCTGCAATATCAGGATTATGACGAAGCCAGTCATCAACTGCAAGCTGAACTTCCTTCATAATTGGAGCACGAATTTCAACATTTCCAAGTTTATTTTTTGTCTGGCTGGTAAACATTGGTTCATCTACACCAACTTTCAAGGCAACCATTAAACCACTTGAAACATCTTTTACATCATAATTTTTCTTGTAATATTCATTAATTCCTTTTGTAAAACCATCCAGAAAGGCATTTACATGAGTACCACCATCTTCTGTACTCTGACCATTTACGAATGAATAAACACATTTATCAAGAGTTGCAGCATGAGTCAGAACAAACTGAAGATTTTCGCCTTCATAACTGAGCATTTTGTAAAGCCCTTTCTCTTCACCACCCATTTCATTTATCAGAAGATCCTGAATACCATTCTTACTGAAGAATTCTTTTCCATTACATTTAAGTGTAAGACCAGGATTCAAATAGGCATAATTCCACAAACGCTTTTCGATATATTCCATATTGAAAGAATATTTACCGAACATTTCTGGATCTGGTTCAAATTCAAGATAAGTACCGTCTTTTGTTCCGGCAGGCTGTGCGCCAATTTTAGAACTGATTTTATTTCCTTTCGAGAATTCAACAACAGCCATTTTTCCATCACGAATGGAAGCTGCTCGGAAATAAATGGAAAGTGCATTGGTTGCTTTAATACCAACACCATTCATACCAATTGCCTGTTTGAACACGGCATCATTATATTTAGCCCCAGTATTTACATCAGCAACACACTGTTCAAGTTTTCCAGTAGGAATACCACGACCATAGTCACGAATTTTGACACGACCATCTTTAATTTCGATATCAATTTTTTTACCATAACCCATTGAAAATTCATCGACAGCATTATCAATACCTTCCTTGAAGAGAATGTAGATACCATCATTTTCGTTTGCACCAGTTCCAAGAGAACCAATATACATACCAGGGCGACGGCGAATATGTTCAAGACCTTCCAGATGCTGGATAGAATCTTCGTTATATTCTCCAGAAACTTTTGCTGCAGTTCCTTTCTTTTCTGCAGCTTTTACCGCAGCTGATTTTATTGAAGTAATTTTTTCGTTTGTTGCAGCAGGGGCTGGAGTTTCTTTAGTAGCAACAGTCTTTGCAGGTGTTTTTGCAGCGACAGTTTTAGTTGCTGCAGTCTTTTTAACAGGGGCAGCCTTAACCGCAGCTGTTTTAGTTGCAGTTGCTTTCGCAGGAGTTTTGGCAGTAGTTTTAGTTGAAGTTTTTGAAGCAGTAGCAGTAGTTTTCTTTACCGAAGAAGTTGCTTTAGTTGCTGAAGCTGTTTTTTTAGTTGCAGTCTTTTTCTCTTCTGCTGAAGTTGAAGTTTTTGAAGCCATAATTTTCCCCTAATTTATAAATAAATACCCATATATAGTATAGTATAAATTCTGTGAATTTACAAGTTTTTGGATATAAGGGAAAAGATGTTTGATTTTCCTCTGTCCCATTTGTAAGATATTTTTTGATTAATTGCAGTTTTCCTCTGTCCCAAATAGCAGAATTTCAGCCTTTCGGCGGCCGCTTCGCGTCCCTCCCATTTTCCTCTGTCCCATTTGTCTTTTTTTATACAAAAAAAGGCAGTCTTTTCAGACTGCCTTTACACGGTCCTTACGGGAATCGAACCCGTCTTTCAGCCTTGAGAGGGCCGCGAACTAAACCGATATTCGAAAGGACCATAAAAAATTAAAAATACATAAAAAAAAGCTGAACTTTATGTTCAGCTTTTAGTTCCCCAAGGAGGATTCGAACCCCCACAGTCAGAACCAGAATCTGAAGTGCTACCATTACACAATCGGGGAATGAGTGTTTATAATATATATATTTGCTTTAATTATGTCAATAGATGTTAAATAAAAAAAAGCGAAAAAATTCAATTTTTCGCTTTTTTTTATTTTATTTTTTCGCTGTCTTTTTTGCAGGAGCTTTCTTTGCATAAGATTTTGCAGCAGTTTTTTTTGTTGTATTTTCTTCAGGAATATAAGTATTTACAACCGAATTATCATCATTTGCTAATTCTGAACGAACATACTTATCAGCTTTCCAGTCATTAATCCAGGTTTTTCCATCAAGCAAATAACGGAACTGATATTCTTTATTTGTTTCCAACTGTTTTTTTACTGAAAAGGATCCATCTGGATCTTTCTTCATTGGAGTTGCAGTTTCATTCCAGCTGTTAAATTCTCCAACAAGATAAACTTTTTCAGCACCTGCAGCTGCATTCACATTTACATTAAAAACTACTGTACATTTCTTACCATCAGAAGAAAAAGATTTCTTTAAAGACATAACATTCCTCCAAGAATAATTTAATGTATATTAACAATATTAACTCTTATATTCAAGATATTTAGTTTTTCAAAGTTACATAGGTTTTTCCAGCTCCACCATCTTCTGCAGGAGCATATTCAAAGGAATCAACCTGAGGACAATGAGAAAGATAATCTCTGACCGCCTGTTGAAGAATTCCATCACCTTTACCATGAATTACACTGAAATGGAGAAAATTATGGAGAATACATAAATCTATCTGTTTTTCCAAAGCCTTTATCGCTTCTTCCGAATACATCCCCAATAGTCTAAGTTCATAGACAGGACGAGGCGCATCTTTTTCAACAACAAAACCATCTGCTGTATTCTGAATGGAAGTATCAATTGTAATTGTCGGTTTGTACACCACATCCTCACCATTGGATATCAGTTTCATATCCTTTTCTTTCATGGTCATTTTTACACTTCCAAATTGAACCGACCATTGTCCTTTTTTTACCATTTCAATCAAGGTTCCCTGATTATCGTTGAATCCAGCAACGACAATAGCTCCTTTCTTGAATACTAATTTTTCAGCAGCATTTGCCTTTTTTTCTTCAATATGAATACTAGGTTCTACATATTTGAGAGCCTCTGAATTGCTCATTTTCTTTTTAGTCTTTTTATTTGAACCAGGATGTTTACCTTTAAGCTGTTCTTTCTTGAATGCTTCTTCGTCTGCCAGAAGTTTTTCTTCTTCAGCCTCAACCTTTGCATCAAGTCGTGCGGTATTCTTTTCAAGTTCAGCAATAAATTGTTTAACGCCTAAAGTCTTATCTCTTGTAATTTCCCCTTCTTTTAAGGTTCGTACGAGATTTTCAAGGGTTCGACGACTATGAATGAGAAAATCATTCAGTTCCTGAACTTTTCCATTTTTCAAATCATGTTCCTTTTTTCGAAGTTCCAGCTCTTTTTCTTTTACTTTATTATATTTTTCCTGGAATTCATTACGCTGATTTTCAAATTCCCTCTGAACCTTATTCAATTCAATATGTTTCTTGTTCAATCCTCGAATTAAAGCAGAAACATCAGCCTGTTCGGTTGCAATATAATTTCTTGCAGACTTGCAGATATTCTTTGGAAGTCCACTTTTTTCAGCTATATCCAACGCATGGCTTTCACCTGGGACTCCCATTAAAAGTCTATACGAAGGGGACAGAGTACTTTGATCAAATTCAACCGATGCATTAACACAACTTGGATTTGTGTATCCATAATTTTTCAAAATCCCCTGATGGGTTGTTACAAGAACAAAAGATTGCTTTTCGATGAGAAAATCCAACACCGACATGGAAATAGCAGTACCTTCCTGAGGATCAGTACCACTTCCCAATTCATCAAGCAAAATCAGGCTATCAGATTTAGCATTCTTAACTGCCTGTGCGATATTCTTCATATGACCGCTGAAAGTTGAAAGACTCTGATCCAAAGACTGATCATCCCCAATATCAGCATAAATATCACTAAAAACCGGGAGTCTGGAACCTTCCGAAGCAGGAATAGGAAATCCTGATTGATTCAGCATGGCAAACAATGCAAAAGTCTTTAATGTTACTGTTTTACCCCCTGTGTTTGGACCTGTAATAATCAAAACCCGTTTATTGTGCATAAAACGAATATCAATAGGAACTGCTTTTTCTCCAAGCAAGGGATGTCTAGCCTGGAATAAAACAGGAGGTTCATCCCCCGCCGCAATTGCAAAAGTACAATTATGTTCCTGTCCCCATCGAGCGGCAGCAAGAGTTGTATCAAGTAATTCCATAATTGGAAGCGCCTGCTTGAAAAGAGGAATTGAAGGCTGAAGACTTGCTGTAAGTTCTGTAAGGATTCTTTTTATAACCTGATTAAGTTCATTTTCCTTTTGAATTAATTCGTTACTGCAACGAACTGCGGCTTCTGGTTCAATATAAACCGTCTGAGCAGTCTGACTTACTTCATGAATGATTCCAGGAATTCTATTCTGCTGATTCGACTTTACAGCAAGAACCTGTCGTCCATTGCGCAAAACGGGAACAGAACTTTCTAAGACTCCCGAAAGTTTCTGATCAGAAGTAAATCCCTGCATGATTGTCTTAATTTTAGAATTAAGATTTGCAATCTGTTTTCGAATTTCTGATATTTCAGGCAAATCTCGAAGTTCACCATCAGCAGTTATTACACGAAAAATCTTTTTTTCAGTTTCATCAAAATCTGGTAATTTTTCAACTTCTTTTGGAAGCAACTTAAGTTTTAATACCGTTGTATGAAGTTCAATACCTTCACGAATTTTCTTAGAACTATGAACAAACTGTCCTAATGAATACAACTGTTCAACAGTAAGATAAGCACCATTTGTTCTGATTATTGCATACAAAGGATGAATTGGATTCCAGGAAGAAAAAGTATTTCCATGAGTTGTACTGATATAAGATATCCATTCACGACTCATTTTTTTCAGTTTTTCAATTTCACCACTATCATTAAGTGGGTCTCTAGCAAGAAGAATTTCCTTTCCTTCCTGCGATACACAATATCCCGCCACCTCTTCTCTGAGACGGTAATAATCAATTTCTGTAAGAGTTTTTTTATTCATATTATTTAAGAAAATTAATCACACCAGGAACCAGTTCTGATTTCATCTGAAATTCTCATCCAGCTATCAAAACGTTCCTCTGTAATTTCACCGTTTTCAACGGCCTTTCGAATAGCACAATCTGGTTCGGTATCATGTTTACAATTTAAGCCAAATTTACACTTTCCAACATGTGGCTCAAATTCCCTAAAATACAAAGCTAAATCATCAGCCTCAATATCATCAAGAACAAAACGTCGAATTCCAGGTGTATCAATAATATTTGCCTTGCGACCTTTAACCCCTTCAGTTAAAGTCTCATTCAAGGTCAAATGAATCAAAGTTCCTTTTGTTGTAGTATGATTTCCACGACCATACTTTTTGGATAAACTTCCAGTTTTTAATACACAAGTATCATCAAGAACATTAATAAGACTGGATTTTCCAACCCCAGACTGCCCTACAAAAGCTGAAAGATGATCTTCAAGAAGTTCTGCAAATTCAGTCATACCTTCACCTGTTTTTGCAGAAATTCTCAAAACCTTATAACCTAAATCTTCCCAAATGGAAAGTCTTCTATCAATCTCGCTGAATTCTTCATCTCTTCCATCCTGCTGCATTTTCTCAGCAAGATCATACTTATTACAGACGATTACAGGTGTAATTCCCTGATGTTCTGCCTGCGCCAAAGCACGGTCTGTAAAACGAGGACGAAAAGGAGGTTCATCTGGTGTAGTAACAAGAATCAAGTAATCGAGATTACTGGCCAAAAGCTGCGGACAACGACCTTTTACATTCCATCGTAAAAAAGTATTTTTTCTAGGTACAAGAGAGATAACCTGCCCTTTTTCATCGTTGATAGGATCTGGCTCAATCTCTACATTATCACCAGGAGCAATAGGATTATAAAACTGTTTATCAGATTTTAATACTTTTCCCTTGATAGTACAGTTTCGGATAATTTCATCTTCACATTCAACTGTAAACAAATTATTTGTTCCAGCAATAACTACACCCTTCAATTATGCACTCCCTTCATTATGCCCAGATAAGCCACAAACATAAAGCAGCAACCCCTGTTGTCAAGACTGTAAATGGAACTGCAACTTTTAACCATCCACTGAATTTCATTGGATAACCTTCCTTCTTTAGAATTCCCATTGAAACAACATTTGCACTAGCTCCAAAAGGTGTAAGATTGCCACCAAGACAACTTCCAATCAAAAGTGCAAACATGAACAATTCCTTATCAAGATTCATCGCAAGTGCCATACTTCCAGCTACTGGTAACATAGCAATTATATATGGGACATTATCAACAAAACCACTGATTAAGACAGATACCAGAAGAATTACAAAGAAACCTAAAAGTTTTGATCCACCACATATTTTAGCCAGGAATAAAGCAAATTCTTCCAATAATCCAACTTCCTGAATTCCTCCTACTACTACAAAAATACCAAGAAGGAAAAAGATAGTTTCCCAATCTAAACCTTTAATCAATTCCCAGACTTCAGAAGCAGTTTTTTTCTGTGAAAAAATATACCACAACACAGAAATAATACCTAAAGCCAACACAAACAGACCGCTTAAATAAGGAAAATCTGTTGGAATGAAAGAAATAGCTGCAAGTCCAAAAATCATAATCAGAAGGATTACAAATGGGACAGAGGAAATTACATTTGTTTTTTCAACCTCAATTTTATTGTTTCCAGCTTTAGCAAAAAAACAATAAAAATAAATACATCCAGTCAAAAGCCCTGCCTGAATTAAAAAGAAGATTGAAAGTTTTCCATTATGAATAAAGAAGTCATTAAAATTATAACCTGCATAACTTGCAAAAATCATCGAAGGAGGATCTCCAACTAAAGTGGCAGTTCCCTCGAGATTTGACATTACAGCAAGTCCAATCATAAAATATGTTGGATTCATCTTTAATTTTTTGCATAAAGCAAGTGCAATAGGAGCCATTACTAGGACTGTTGCTACATTTTCAACAAAAATTGAAATGATACCTGTCATTGCAAGAATCATCACAATTGCAATTCCTGTATTTCGGCTGTTATTGATGATACTATCAGCAATTCTCGCCGGAACTTTTGAATAAAGAAACAAAGCTGCAATTGTCATGCTTCCTAAATAAATTAAGATTACATTCCAGTTAATGATTTCAAATAATGAATGGGTCAAAGCATAGATTCTTGAAGAAAAACCTGAAACATTTTCTGGTAATTCAAAAATAACACCAGGATTTAAAATTCCCAAAACTATCACAATGAGAGCAGCACCTGTAGTAAAGATTACTTTTTTATCTTGAAAAGCAATAACAAATACATACATTAAGACTGCAAGGGCCAGAACAACCCATTTCATAATTTCCGGATTAATCATATATTCACCAATCTTCCCTTATTTCTACTATAAATATAGCATATTTCTATAACTATTTAAATAATATAAAAAAATCAACTTTTCTAAATATAATACTGTGTTATAATTTAAATGAAAAATAATGGAGGTCATTTATGACAAATGAAGATGTTATCAAAGCTTTAAATGAAATTAAAACTTACACAGCTGCAAGTTTACTAGATGAATTGGATTACGCAATCGAAGTAATGGAAAAATTAGAAGCCGCAGGTATTAACGACCCTCTCAAGGCTGACTTTTCTAAATTAAAATAAAAGGTGGTAAAATTAAATGCATACTATTGGAACTTTTTGGGCTTTAATCCCAGCTATTGTTGCTATTGTTTTAGCTCTCTGTACAAAAGAAGTTTTCTCTTCTTTATTCATTGGAATTGTAGTTGGAGCAGTTTTCTTTGTAATTGATCCTTCTGTAATTGCTGATGGCGGCTCAGGTTTTTCAGGATTCCTGAATCATCTATTCTCTGACGGTTTAATTGCAAATATCGCAGATTCATATAATATCGGTATTCTCATATTCATGGTTATCTTAGGAACTATGGTAGCTCTCATGAATAAAGCAGGAGGATCTGCCGCATTTGGAAACTGGGCAAAAAAACATATTAAAACAAAGATTGGTGCTCAGGTTTGTACAATTATTTTAGGAATGCTAATTTTCATTGACGATTACTTTAACTGTTTGACAGTAGGTTCTGTTATGAAACCTGTTACAGATAAATACGGAGTTTCAAAAGAAAAACTTGCATACCTTATTGATGCCACAGCAGCTCCAATCTGTATTATAGCTCCTATCTCTTCTTGGGCAGCCGCTGTTGCAGGATTCGTTACAGAAGGCGAAAATGGTATTCTTCTTTTCTGCAAAGCTATTCCTTTCAACTTCTATGCTATTTTCACTATCGTTATGATGTTTGCAATGGTATTCATGAAGTTTGAATATGGTTCAATGTCTAAATATGAAAAAGCTCTTGCTATTATGAATGATTCTGCAGATGTTATTGCAGATACAGAAACAAAAGGAAAAGTAATCGATTTAATTCTTCCTGTTGCAATTCTTATTGTATTCTGTGTACTTGGAATGATTTATTCAGGTGGCTTCTTCGATAGTGAATCAGAATCTTATCTCAGATTTATTGATGCATTCTCAAATTCAGATGCTTCGGTTGGTCTTGTAATAGGTTCTATTGGTGCTTTAATTCTTTCAATCATCTATTTTATGTGTAGAAAAGTATTGAATTTTAAGGATTCAATGTCTTGTTTACCAGATGGATTTAAAGCTATGGTTCCTGCAATTCTTATTCTTTGTCTTGCATGGACACTTAAAGGTATGACTGATTCTTTGGAAGCAAAGAGTTTCGTTGCCGGAGTTGTAGAAGGGTCTGCTGCAGGTCTTAAAATGTTCCTTCCAGCTATCATCTTTATTATTGCATGTTTACTTGCATTTGCTACAGGAACTTCATGGGGAACATTCGGTATTCTTATCCCAATCTGTATCGCTGCATTCCCAGAAGGTGCAATTCGTATCGTTTCTATCTCGGCATGTATGGCTGGTGCTGTTTGTGGTGACCACTGTTCACCTATTTCAGATACAACAATCATGGCATCCGCTGGTGCTCAATGTGATCATGTAAATCATGTTTCAACACAGTTGCCTTACGCCATCACAGCAGCTGCTGTTTCTTTTGTAACATACATTGTAGCAGGAGTAACTTTAAGTCTTGGTGTTATTGCTAGTGGAATCATTTCATGGATCTGTGGAATTGCATTATTGATTGGAAGTCTGATTATTATCAAAAAAATTGTTGCAAAGAAAAATTAATATTGATTAAGAATTGATGTAGAATGGGACAGAGGAAATTGATTTAGAATTAATTTCCTCTGTCCTTTTTTTTAATTAAAACAATACAAATGGGACAGAGGAAATTTTTTATAAAAAAAAAATAAATATTTCCTCCCTCCGAAAAATGTTTATTAAATTTTTAATTGGCTACAAAAAAATAATCGGATAATAAAAGTTATTATTAAAAGTTTTTTATTTTGCAAGAGAAACAAGATATCGACCAATGCCTGTAATTCTAGAAATCATATCTATTGATAATTTGGCAGCTCGTAACTTTTTAATCAGATTTATGATTTCTTCTCTTGGAGAATCAGGAGGAATTATAGGATTATCAGAATTTAAGATCTTTTTTACTTTTTGAATAAGAAAATCATGTTTTTCAGACGGCCTTAATTCAATTTCAAGACATTCATCATCATTTTCTTTATTAATAAATTCATATAATTGATTTATTGATGAAAACATACCTTGTATTAAACCTTCATGTATTAAGTTATCCTTCTTTTTATAACACCAGTAACTACTCCACTTATAATTTTTAGCTTTAGATATATTTGCTTTTTCAGGATTTAGGAGAATATATCGCAATACAACCACAAGATAACCATTGTTTTCAATCACCTCACTGGCAAATCTATCCTGAAACAAATGACCAATGCGATCATACTTACGATTGAAATATTTTGCATATACAGAACACAATACTTGCATAAAAGAAGATAAATTATTAGAAAAATCATCAAATAATAGGTGTACATGGTTATCCATTAAGACATAACCGTGATATCTGATTTTATATTTCCTCCCAAACTTTTTCATAAGCTTCTTAAAATATGATTTATCAGCATCATCATAAAAAATATCCTGTTTATTTACTCCTCGTATCATTGTATGGTAGTATCCGGATTTTGATCTTTGTCTAGCCTTTCGCATAATCAACATCTCCTTATATTTGTAATATGTTCTCATTAATAAATATGCGAATAAGTTATAAAAATCGGAAGTGTTTATGGCATTTTTATGGAAATTTCTTTTAAAAAAATAACGAACGGGACAGAGGAAAACAAATTGTCGTTTTCCTCTGTCCCGTTCGTTTTTTCACTCCCAAAAAAAAAAGGATTTCCCCTTAGGGAAATCCTTCATTAAATTCACCTTAAAAACTTCTATTAATGTCCATAAGTTGCAATAAATACACCAGCAGCAATTGCAGTACCAATTACACCCGATACATTTGGTCCCATAGCATGCATCAAAAGGAAGTTTGTTGGATCTTCTGACATACCAACTTTATTTGCAACACGAGCTGCCATTGGAACAGCAGATACACCAGCAGAACCAATAAGAGGATTAATCTTATCTTTTAAGAAGATGTTCATAATCTTAGCCATAATAAGACCACCAGCAGTAGCAATACAGAAAGCAAGAAGACCAAGAGCAATAATTCCAAGAGAATTGAAATTCATAATCTTTTCTGGAGTCATCTGAGAACCAACACCAAGAGAAAGAAGAATAGATACAATATTCATCAATTCATTTTCCATTGTCTTAGAAAGTCTTTCAACAACACCACACTGTTTTACAAAGTTACCAAATGCAAGCATACCAATAAGTGGAGCTGCTGGAGGTAAAAGCAAAGCAGTTACAAAAAGCAACATCATTGGGAACAAGATCTTTTCAGCTTTAGAAACTGGTCTAAGCTGTTTCATCTTAATCAAACGTTCTTTCTTAGATGTTAATAACTTCATGATTGGAGGCTGAATCATTGGAACAAGAGCCATATAAGAATATGCCGCAACAGCAATAACAGCCATCATTTCTGGAGCCAATTTTGCGGATACATAAATTGAAGTTGGACCATCTGCACCACCAATAATGGCAATAGCGGCAGCCTGTTTCATAGTATAATCAAGACCAGGAATGAAGTTCAAAGCTGCAACTCCAAACAATGTCGCAAATACACCAAGCTGTGCAGCACCACCTAACAAAGCCATCTTAGGATTTGCAATAAGAGGACCAAAGTCAGTCATAGCACCAATACCCATAAAGATAAGCATTGGGAAAAATTCATTTCCAACACCAGCTTTATAAATAATGTGAAGCATACCATCAGGTCCAGCACCCATTCCAGCCCCTGGAATATTTACAAGAACAGTACCAAATCCAATTGGAATAAGAAGAAGTGGTTCAAATCCTTTAGCAGCACCAAGGTAAATGATTAAGAAACCAATTGCCATCATGAAGAAAGACTGCCATCCAGGAGCCTTTACACCTGCAAATGGATCTGCAGCTTCAGCAGCCTTAAGAGCTGCTTCTTCAGCTTCTGCCTGAGCAATTTCCTCAGCAGTTTCTGTGTGAATCATTTTATAGATACCAGTATTCTTGAAAATATTTTCAAAGAATCCACTTACAGAAATTCTAGGAATTCCTTCTGAACCCTTTACATAAGTAACAGTTTTAGCAGCAGAAGAAGAAGTATTACCTGTATCTCCTACACCGCATCCAGCAAATGAAAGAATTGTTGCAAATACACAGATAATTGCAGTTACTTTCAAAGCTTTGAATTTATCAGTTTTTTTGTTTAATTCTGTTTCCATATTAATCTCACAATTCTATTACTGAATTTCAGCCAATGTTGCACCCTGCTGAATCTGAGAACCAGTAGCAGCAACAAAGTGAACTTTACCAGCAGCACCAGCTTTAATTTCCAATTCCATCTTCATAGATTCTACGATGATAATTGTTGTATCAGCCTGAACAGCAGCACCCTCAGCAACAGCATAACGAAGTAATGTACCAGCTACAGGAGCAGCAACAGCAGTTCCTTTTCCTCCAGCTACGGGAGCTGAAGCAGCAGGAGCCGCACTTGGAGCAGGAGCAGCCATAGCAACTCCACCAAGAGAAGCAATTTTCTGTCCAGCCTGGATCTGATCACCCTGTTTTACAGCAAAACTGATTTTTCCATCTTCAGGAGATTTTACTTCAAGTTCCATCTTCATAGATTCAACCATCATAACTGTATCACCCTTCTTAACCTGAGCACCTTCTGCAGCAACAAGTTTAAGAACAGTACCAGCAACTGGAGCAGGAACATCAACACCACCTGTAACAACAGCAGCAGGAGCAGCCCCTGCAGCACCGAATGTTACATTATATGACTGACCATTTACAGTAATATTATCACCGTTAGCAGTTACATTATATGAAGTACCATTTACATTGATTGTATAAGCACCATTTGATTTTTCAGCAGGTTTAGCTTCTTTCTTAGCGAATGTAGAAGCAGCATCAACAGGACCATTTGCTCTTTCTTTGAAGAATTTTGGAGCAACATTAGGGAACATTGCATATGTAAGAGTATCTTCATCAGAACCATCACCACCAGCAGCTTTAGCTTCTTCAACCATTTTGTCCCATTCAGGTTTAATTTCATCAGCAGGACGACATGTCATAACTTTTTCCATGTTGTTCTGTTTAAGAGCTTCTTTTACCAATTCAGGATCAGCAGCAGTTGGAAGAGCACCAAACTTACCAGTAATAAGGTTACGGAAGTCCTGTGTCATTGTTTTATATGGTCCCATAAGAACGTTCATAACAGCCTGTGTACCAACAATCTGAGAAGTTGGAGTTACAAGTGGAACATAACCAGCAGCTTTGTGTACTTTTGGAAGTTCTGCAAGGACAGCATCCATCTTATCACCTGCACCCTGCTGTTTAAGCTGAGATTCGAGATTAGAAAGCATACCACCAGGTACCTGAGAAAGAAGAATACGAGTATCAGCACCCAAGAATGCAGATTCAAGTGATGAATAATGTTTACGAACATCACGGAAATATGCAGCAAGTTCGAGCAATGCAGCAGTATCAAGACCTGTATCCAAGTCTGTACCTTTGAGCATTTCAACAACAGTTTCAGTTGGTGAATGAGATGTACCCATAGACATGGAAGAAATTGCTGTATCAAGAATATCAGCACCAGCTTCAGCAGCCTTAAGGAGTGTTGCAACAGAAAGACCTGTTGTTGCGTGTGAGTGAATTTCTACTGGAAGATCACATACTTTCTTAATTTTAGAAACTAAATCATAAGCTTCATATGGTTTAAGAAGACCAGACATATCTTTAATACAGATAGAATCTGCACCGAAATCAGCATAAGTCTTTGCCAATTCAGCATATTTTTCATTTGTATGGAATGGAGTAACAGCATAAGAAATAGCCATCTGAACGTCTACACCAGACTTTTTAGCAGCCTTTGTAGCGCGTTCCATATTGCGAGGATCATTACATGCATCAAAAATACGGAAACATCCAATACCGTTTTTAGCAGCTGTTTCAACAAATTTATCAACAACATCATCTGCATAGTGTTTATAACCAAGAAGATTCTGAGCACGAAGAAGCATCATGATTTTAGTATTAGGCATAGCTGCGTGTAATTTTCTAAGGCGTTCCCATGGATCTTCATTAAGGAAGCGGATACAAGAGTCATAAGTTGCTCCACCCCATCCTTCAACATAACTATATCCAATTTTATCAAGCATACCACATGCAGGTAACATATCTGCAGTAGTCATACGTGTAGCGTGAAGACTCTGATGAGCATCACGAATTGCAAGTTCTGAAATACCAACTTTAGCCATTTATTTTTCCTCTGTTTTTTATATAGATTTTTGAAAATTTCTGATAAATATTTAGACCGATTCTTTTTCTCGAATAGCAGCAGCAATCGCAGCGACTACCGCTCCATCATCCGCTTTGGATGCACTTGTAGATACAGGTGCTGCAGGTTTTTCTCTATCAAGCTTACAAACATGAACAAACAGTTGAAGCAATTTCATACAAATAATAAGAATGATAATGAATCCAAATACAACACACATTCCAAGCAAAGTCAAAAGTCCACTTTGACCAAGCATTTCAGTAATTGTCATACCTTGTGACATATGTCGTCCTCCAGAGAGTTCTATGGCCTGAAAAATTTTTAACAACTTTTCCGCCCGATTTTAATTACCCACATTATAGTGTATAAAACCATATAATCCAATATGTTTGGAAAAGAAATTTTCAGTAATTATCAAATTTTTAAATATCACTAAAGGTCTGTTAAAAATTTAAAGGGGAAAAGTCTTCCCCCTCGCTCCAACCAGTGAACTGACACCAAATTCTTAGACAGAATTTATGCCGCTCCTTCTAAATATTTCACAGGAGAATTCCAGTTCAATTTTTCCTGAATTCTTCTGTGATTATAAAAATCTATGTAATCATCAATCAGTTTTTCCATCTGATTGAAATTTAACATACCAGTTTTAAGAGAGTCATAATATTTTGACTCTGATTTTAAATCTCCAAAGAAATGTTCTGCACAGGCATTA
>JAZQOB010000031.1:0-12337 GCA_045627625.1 Treponema sp. | reverse complement strand
CAGTTGGTAGAAAAAGGTCTTATGTCTGTGGAAGATAAAATGTCAAAATATTTCCCAGAATATATTTATGGAGACCAGATTACAGTAAAAAATCTTCTTACAATGCGTTCTGGAATTTCCAGCGGTATTTATTCAAACCAGGAATTACTTACAGAAGGTTTTGCTTTAATAAACGAAGGAAAATCTTTAGATAATGCATTCTGGGTAAGCTACTTGAATAAATATCCTTTGGAAAAGGAACTTGGAACAAAATTTAATTACAACAATCTTAATTATCTTTTGCTGGCTAAAATTGTAGAACAGGTTTCTGGTCAGAATTATGCTGATTATGTTCAGAAAAATCTTTTTGAACCATGTGGAATGACTCATTCAAATATGGAACAAGGTAATGTTGATATGGAAGCTTATGATTTTAAAGGCGAAAAACAGCATTTACCTGCAGATTATATGCTTGGATGTGGAGATATAAATTCAAATGTAGTTGATTTGTTTAAGTGGGTTCAGGGAATTCTTGGTGGAAAAGTTGTGAGCCAGGAATCTTTATTAGAAATGACTTTCAATCGTGCTGCTGACAGTCGCGAATATGGCTATGGATTTTTCTATGATGGATCAAAAATTTACCATACAGGCGAAACTTTAACCTACAATTCAATTTTGATTTATGATTTTGAAAGTAAAATGACATGCATAGTTTTATGTAACAGAACAAGCACAATGAAAAGTGCAATGACAATTTCTTCTGTGTTAGGAACTTTCTGGAAATAAAAATTGGAGCATGGTCTAACTACTAAGGAGTACTCAATGAAAGTATTACAATATTTATTCTTGCTTGCATTAACTTTTTTATTTTTTTCTTGCTCACTTTATGTTGTAGAAACAAAATTTGATGAAAATGATTTTGTTAATAAAACAACAATGAAAACATTTGAAAATCTTAATGAACCGTTTATTATTTCAAAAACAATAACAGAATATTCTCATAACAGATTTAATAAGGATAAAACAAAACAAAATTATCTTGGAGGAATAAATATTGTAATAGACTGGGAAACAGATACTGTATATGACTGGCTGTATTCTAAATACCCAGGAATATATCCAGTTCCACTTACAATGGGACAAAATCCAAAAAAATATTATAACTACATTGGTGGTAGCAGATTTTCAATCATTAATCCTCAAAGTCCTGAATTAAAAATAATAAAAACTTCGGAAGAGTGTGATTACTTTTATAATTATAGTACTCCTGGTAATTATTCTATTACTTATAATGCTTATGGATATGATGATTCTTTGGAAAATCCTGGAGTGATAACCAGACTTCAAATTTTTGATGCTGAAATAGAAGATATAAAAAAAGAATTCGTTACATTCACAGAAGGTAACAGTTTTAATGATTTTTTTCACTCTGATCCTGAAGGAGGTTTATGGTTTAGAATTGATAGGAAAGATGAAATTCTTATTGCAAAGGTTGATGGAAAGAATGCTAAAATTGAATACTTAAATTCAACGCTCGATACAAATATTGATAATTTTGGTTTTGTTAAAGAAAAATTTAATTATTATGTTCCATTTGTGGGAAATGACATAGGTTTTATTTATAAAAATGCATTAGACGGTGTAGGAATAAATGAGAAAAATGCAAATCAGATTTATGAATTTAATCCTCAAAATAAAGATACAGATTTTATTCCGTATAAAATGAATGTTTTGGATTCTGATTATATAAGTAATATTCTGGAAATAAACGGAAATTATTATGGAGTGGCTTTTACAACCAATACAATGGAAAAAGAGATACATATTTATTATGTTGATGCAGAAAACAAAACTGTTGAATTATATACAGAAGAAAAAATTTGCTTTGACTATTACTGGAAAGCTGAAATAAGAAAAAATCGCATATATCTTATCAAACATGAAGGTAACGAAACCGCATACATATATTTTGATATAGATACAAAAAAATTCAGTGACATAAAAATTTTCAAGACTGAAGACATCATAAAGGGAAAATAAAAATTACTTGATTATTTGTTTGACCTTTTTTCTGCGAGTTATTTTTCAATTTTACAGCTATCTTTTATCCGCAGAATGTTGATTTTTGAGGGTTTGAAATATGTCCGTTTTTTGAAAGTGAACCAAGTTATAGATTCGAAAAAATTTCTTATTCTGTGGTTCAGAAGACGGCGCACGCTCAACATGTCTGTTGTTTTCTCTTATAGAATGTGCTATAATAAATGGTATCAATCCTGAAGAATATCTTTCTTCAATCTTTGAACTGGCCGCAGACACAACTGACTTGACAGATTCAAAATGGTCTGAACTTCTTCCTTGGAAGCCTGATAGGGCGAAAAATTGACGCTTACCAAGTATATAAATTCCTATACACTTTAATACTTTGGTAGACAGAATCTTCATTATGCTTAGTTATATTATGAAGTTATTTTAAATTTTTCAAAATTTTGCGGAAATTTTTCGCGATTATTGACCAACTGTATCCATATATTCTTCAAATTGACCTTTTACAGCCATGAAACAGTTCAATAATTTTGGCGAGAAAACACCGCATTCACCTTTCATAATCATATTAAAGGCTTCGTCTTTTGAAAATGCTTTCTTATATGGGCGTTCAGAAACCAATGCATCGTATACATCTGCAATAGAAACTAACTGAGCCGAAATTGGAATAGCATCGCCAGCCAGTTTATCTGGATAACCATTGCCGTCATATCGTTCGTGATGAGATCTACAGATATTATAGCTGACATCTTTCTGATAGCCACTCCAGTCCCAGTCTTCATCAATTTTATTGATAATATCACAACCCTTTAAGGTATGAGTCTTCATCGTATCAAATTCTTCAGAAGTCAATCTTGCAGGTTTAAGAAGAATGATATCCGAAATTGCAATTTTTCCTACATCATGCAATGCAGCAGAATTGGAAATTATTTCAACTTTTTCTTCGGTTAATTCAGCTTCTGGATAATCTTTCATATACTGTAGACCAAGAATCTTTGTAAATCCACAAACTCGTTTTACATGAGTTCCTGTTTCCAGGTTTCTTCCTTCAACTAAATCACCAATAATATTAATCAGTTTCTTGTTCTTTTCCTGAAGACTGCGAGTCTGATCTTTTAACTGATTATAACGGCGCTGCAATTCAAAATGCTGGCTGTTAATTTTATCTTTAAGGAAACGCTGATATTCTTTAATAAGGATTACATTTTCAACTCGTTTAAGAATTGGTTTTTCTTTAAAAGGCTTAGTAATAAAATCCGAAACCATGTATTCAAAGCATTTTACTTCGGCTTCGGAATCTCCTGTGATGATAATTACAGGAATATGAGCAAACAAATTATTTTCTTTCATATAATCCAGAACACCAAATCCATTAATTACAGGCATTTCCAGATCGAGAAGCATTAAATCAAAATTATCATTCTTATCAAGCAGTTCAATTGTTTCTTCCCCGTTACAGGCCATTACAACTTCATACTGATCTTGAAGAATATCTTCCAGAATCTCTCTGTTATAAACTTCGTCATCAACAACCAAAATTCTTTTCATAAGCAGTCCTTTGCTACAGCTGTTCAATCAATCCGCAGGTTTTGTTATATTCCTCTGCAACCAATCTATATAATCCTTCTACATCCCCTTTTGGTCCAAACCTAAGGCTTTCGGTTAATTCACAACTTGCTTTATGCAGGTTTACAAAGCCTATATTGATGCTCATTCCTTTTAGATTGTGAGCTTCTCTAAAGGCTGTTTCATAATCTTTTGAATTTAATGCATCAGAAATCTTATCAAGAACTCTGGATTCCGGAAATTTCAAAACGAATTTAAGAATTCGCTCTTCTTTTCCTAAATTATTAAGCATGTCATCAAAATTTCCACCAACCGCAGTGTAAAAATCTCTAATATTCATAAACTAACAGCCTCCTGATTACTTATATTGTATACCTATCCGAGAGTTTTCGCCAATTCTTTCAACAAATTTACGAAATTTACTGGTTTAGAAATGTGTCCATTCATTCCACAGGCAATTGCTTCCCTCTTATCTTCCTCAAAAGCATTTGCAGTCATCGCTACAATTGGAATTTCCGCCTTTGATTTATCTTCCATGCTTCTGATTAATTTAGTTGCTTCGTAACCATTCATTTTTGGCATCTGAATATCCATCAAAATCAGATTATAGTATCCGTTTTCGGAATTCTTCAGTTTTTCTATCGCCTGTTCCCCGTCTGTTACTAAATCAACACAGAAACCTGCTTCTTCCAGCAATTCAATTGAAATTTCAGCATTGAATTCGTTATCTTCAGCAAGAAGAATGTGTTTGCCTGCAAAGACTTTTGGATCAATTTCTACATCTTCAAACTGAATTCGATTATGTTTTTCTGCAATTTTATGAGGAATCATAATTACAAAAGTTGTGCCTACCCCTTTTTCGCTGGTTACATCAATTGTACCTTTCATCAAAGTAACCAGTCGTTTAACGATAGACATTCCAAGACCAGTTCCTTCGATTTTGTTTTCGGTAGCAGTATTTTCTCTTGAAAATTCTTCGAAAATATGAGGCAGGAATTCCTTAGACATACCAATTCCAGTGTCCGAAATAGTTGTTTTATAAATTGCATGACCTGGCTCATCACAAGAAAGTTCTTCCAGTACCATCTTAATTTTTCCGCCTGGATTTGTGTATTTATAGGCATTGGAGATTACATTTACAAATACTTCCCTTAATTTAATTGGATCACAATAGACATAATTGTTCTTAATATGAATTTCTCGTGTGAATTCGATGTTTTTCTCTTGCATCATTTCGTTAAAAATCGAGAAAATTGAATCGTTGAACTGTTCACTGCTCCAAGGTGTGTTATCAATTTCAATTGTACCTTTTTCAATTCGCGCCATTTCCAGGACATTATTGATAATCGAAAGAAGAACATTGCTGGCATCCTGGATTTTTGTGAGATAGGCTGCCCGTTTTTCTGCATCGTCCTGATTTTTTTCCAGTAAATCTCTAAAACCGATAATTGCGTTCATTGGAGTTCTAATATCATGGCTCATATTGAAAAGAAAGGAGCTTTTTGCAGAGTTTGCAGCTTCTGCATGGTTTTTAGCAACTTCCAGATCATGCTGATAACTTAATTCAATGTTTTTTCGGTCGTTAATATCACGGGTACACCAGATAAGATGAAGCATGTTTCCATCTGCATCTCTATCTGCAACAATAAATACCCCTTCTGCCCAGCCAGTTTTTACACTTCTAAATTCACGGGCAATCCAGACTTTATCTTTTAACCTTTCATTTATAGTGGTAAGATCACAAAAGGCTCTTAATTCTTTTTCATATTCTGGATAGATAATATATTTGAACATTTTTTCAAAAGCGGCAATAGCATCCCCTTTTTGACCGATTACTTCTTTTACTCTTTGATTGGCAGATGTAAGCTCAATAAATGAGTAATTTCGCATTGTAATGTAATAAAGCGAAGTAAACTGATGTGCCAGAGACTGTACGATATTATTCTGTCTTAAAAGAAACTTATTTACTGCCTCCAGTCGGTTCTGATTTTCCTGAAGCTGTTTATTCCACTGCTCCTTTTCTTTCATGTTTCGGGTCTTTTTGTTAAGGATATACAGAAGCATACCAATAATTGCGGTAACTACAGTTCCAACAATAATAGCCATTAAAAAAAGATTGTCCCTGATAAAATCAATGGCTCTGTAGGAATATAAATATCCCATGTATTTGTAGGAATTTTCGATTCCGTAAGAAGTTCCTATAAGTCGAAGCCCCCTGTTCAACATTAAAAGCAAGGCACTGTTATCAATATTCACTCCAAAACAGCGGCCATCAAAGTTTTCAAGAGGAATTGAAGAAAGACTCTTGTATTTTGTATTTCCGGTTACAATTTCTGTTCTAAGAGTATTGATTACAGTTCCATCAACAGTACCTTTTAAGACTGCAGACAGACATTCTTCGATACTGTCAAAATTATACAGTTCAGCCTTAGGAAAATTTTCCAGAACATAGGCAATCTGCATGTGATTGTTTCGGTTTACTCCAACCTTAGCCACATTATTTTTATCAAAAGAGCCTTTATAAATAAAAGATTCACTACAGGAAACGACAGCCGAAGAAGCCTTGATTTTGTTTTTTTCCAGTTCCCAGAGATTTTCGTATACAGGGAATGCAATGTCTATCTTGTTGTCCCGTAAGGAATTAATCATGTCATCATAATTAGTATAGGCTTCGTAATTAATGGCAATATCGTGTTCCAGAGACAGATTTTCCATAATGGCAGACACAACATCCAGCATAAGGCCCATTGGTCGCCCATTTTCATTCAAACTTGAATATGGCAGATAACTGTCCAAAAAACCGATTGTAATAAGAGGATGATTTTCAATCCATTTCTGTTCTAAATCCGAAAGATTGCTGCTGGTTAAAGATGTTCCATAGTTTTTGTAAAGAAGATTCTGCAGAATAAATGGGTCAATTGTGAACATTGTATCTACAGCTTCGTTCAAAGAAATAAGTAAATCTTCCCTGCTCTTGTTTATGGCCAGGTAATAGGTTTCTTCACCAACCTTATCAATAACTGCAAGATCCACCATATTCAATACATTGTTAATTGGCTGTGCAATTAAATCAATTTCGCCTTTGGTAAAAGCTTCTTCCTGCGATTCAAAACCATCAAAATAAACTATTTCTACTTCTGCATTATGTGCTTTAAGCCACTGCTGGGTAAAAAAAGTTATCCGATTATTGTGAAGTCCCCCAACCTTTTTTCCCTTAAAGCTTTTAATATCGTCCATAGAAATAGAGTTATCCGAAGCATGTTTGTAAAGATAATACTGATCGCTTCCCATCTGAAAATCAGGGAACAGAATCTGCTTTTTGCGTTCTTCGGTTTTAGATACTCCACTAAGAAAGTCTATTTCGCCATTCACAAGTTTTTCGTAAAGATCTCCCCAGTTTCCGTACACATATTCATAATTCCAGGTAGTATAATCCGAGATTTTCTGGAGATAATCGTAAGCATATCCACTTTTTACCTGGTCATCGGACATTCCTTTCTGAAAAAGTTCACTTTCGTACCAGCCAACCTTAACAGTTATGGAAGAATCTGACTGTCCAAAAGCAAAACACGAGAATAAAAATAAAACTGAAATTGATAAAACAAACTTTTTACAAAACATTTTTTATTATCTCCAGTAATTTTTCGATTTTGAATGGCTTTGAAATATGTCCATTCATTCCTATAGAAGCTGCTTTTTCCTTATCTTCCATGAATGCATTGGCGGTCATGGCAAAAATTGGAATATTTGCTTTGGATTTTACATTCATATTACGGATTTTGATTGTGGCAGTATAACCATCCATATTCGGCATCTGAATATCCATTAAAATCAGGCTGTAATAGCCCTCTTCCGAACGCTTCAGCATATCAATGCATTCCAAACCATCTTTTGCCCGTTCAACAATAAGTCCTGAATCTTCAAGAATTTCTTCAGCAATTTCGGCATTGTAATCGTTGTCTTCTGCCAGAAGAATGCGTTTTCCTTCATAAGCCGAAAAATCCATCTGTTTTTTAGAGTTTTTCTCTTCAATTGGATTTTCAAGTATTTTATGATTCAGCGTTACAATGAATTTTGTGCCTTTATTAGGTTCCGATTCAACTGTAATGGTTCCGCCCATAAGATCAACAAGCTTTTTTACAATAAACATGCCAAGTCCAGAACCAACTACCTTACTTTCGGTTGTATTTCGTTCACGGGAAAAAGAATCGAATACATGAGTCAGGAATTCCTTGCTCATACCTATTCCTGTATCGGTTATGGTATTAATGTAAGTTGCATAACCTTCTTTTTCGCATGGAATTTCCACAAAACGCATGGTAATATTTCCACCTTCTGGAGTATATTTTATTGCGTTGGAAATGAGATTCATGTTGATTTCTTTGATTTTTACCATATCTGCCAGAACATAACGGTGCTGAATATCCATGGAAGCATTAAAAGTAATATTTTTCTTGTTCAGTTCCACTTCAAGCAAAGGAACAACAGAACAGTCTTCGTCATATAAATCGGTAAACTGTTCATCGATTGTTTCTTTTCCGCTGTCAATTCTGGAAACTTCAAGAATATTATTAATGATATTTAAAAGGTACTCTCCTGATTTCTTCATTTTGAACAGATAATTGCTTACAGCTTCTTTATCGTCCATTCGGCGTTCCATAAGTTCTGTATAACCAAGAATTGCATTCATTGGAGTACGAATATCGTGGGACATATTATTCAAAAAGGCCGTTTTTGCTTCGGTCTGAGCCTGTTTTCGCATGAAAATCTGAGTTCTTTCCCAATATAAATAAAGTACTATAACAAGAGTCACAATAAATGAAGAAATAATAATCGAAATTATTATGGAAGGTAACATTTCCCGGTATACCCGCCAGCCGTCCAGCGGTTCTACATTTAAATGCCAGCTGTCATTTGGAACAACAAACTCAATATCAATTTTTTTGGAAACAGAATCCGGAGTATTTCTGAAAATATAACCATCTTTGTCGGTTACTGCAGTTTCGTCATAATCATCTTTCCATACTGCGTATTTATAGGAAACAGAACTGTATTCTACATTACTGAGAATTTCGCGAACATATCGGTCCCAGTCCAGAACAACAATTGTAAAACCAATAAAATCCCCATCCTGGAATACTGGATTTCGAATAATAAATCCTACTCCACCTTCAATCAAATTATGAGGACCGGCAACTGTAATTTTACCTGTACGCTGTGCCAGAAGTGCCCGGGGACCTTGTGCAGGATCCTTAAACATTTCGAATCCAATGGTTTTTTCGTTTACTGGTTTTGGGTAGGCATATTCGATAACACCATTTGGTGCAATATAAATACTGCTGATACAGCTGTTATCCCACATGATTTTTTCTGCAACCTCATCAAAATGTTCCAGAAAATCCTTGCCATTCTGAAGATAAAAGTATTTTAAAGTTTGAGAGGCTTCCAGATTATTATCCAGGGTCAATTGAATTGCATTAGCAATGCTCTTTGCATAAATAACTGCCCCCTGAACTTTATTGTCTCTTTTTACCTTTGCAACATAATCAAGAACAAGAGTCTGAATTGCCAGTGCCGCAACAAAAACCGAAAAATAAAACAAAAACTTCTTAGATTTGCCATTTAATTCCAATTCGTACCTCTTTTCTTATTAAAATGTCTACTTTTTAATACTATTTTAACAGCAATTTACACCTTTTACGCAAATATTAAACTTTTCCTTTCCTCTATTATACTATAGAATTATTATATGTCACTAATTACTGGAATTGTTGCCCATGTTGATGCGGGAAAAACTACTTTATCTGAAGCCCTGTTGTTTCAAAGTGGTGCCATCCGTCAGCTGGGACGAGTTGATTCAAAGAACTCATTTTTAGACAACGACTCTATTGAACGCCAGAGAGGTATTACAATTTACTCAAAACAGGCAGTTTTATCGGATAAAATTGTACTTGTTGATACTCCCGGTCATGTTGATTTTAGTGCAGAAATGGAACGAAGCCTCTCGGTAATGGATTGTGCCATTCTTTTGATAAATGCCTCTGACGGAGTTCAGGCTCATACTAAAACCCTCTGGAATCTGCTGCTTCATCATAAAATTCCTGTTTTAATATTTGTAAATAAAATGGATATGCCGGATACAAACAAGGAAAAACTCCTTCTCCAGCTCCAATCTTTACTAAATTCAAATATTTTTGACTTTTCTGACCTTAATTCTCCTCAATTAGTGGAAAATATTGCAGGTTGTGACGACTCTCTCATGGAAAAGTTTCTTAATGGCGAAAAAGTCACTTCTAAGGATATAAAAACAGCGGTTTCCAGCCGTAAAGCCTTCCCTTGTATTTTTGGATCAGCTCTGCAGCAAAAAGGAACAGATCAGATTATTCCAATTCTTACTGATTATTTTGAAAGTCCTGCTCCTTCTTCCGATTTTGGCGCTATAGTATATAAAATTTCCAAAGATAAACAGGGAAATCGTCTTACTCATTTAAAAGTTACTGGCGGGGTTCTTAAGGTAAAAGAAAATCTTGGTGAAGAAAAAATAAATGAAATCAGAATCTACTCTGGTGAAAAATACGAAAGCGTAAAAGAATGCTCTGGAGGACAGATTTGCGCAGTAACCGGGCTGAAAGAAGCTAAAGCCGGAACTATTTTTGGCGATGTAAACTCTTTTGTATCTCAAAAAATGGAACCTGCACTGATTTACTCTGTTATTCCGCCGGCTGATGTTGATACTCCCAAAATGCTGAGAATTCTACGGGAGCTGGAAGAGGAACTTCCTGAATTAAAGGTTCAATACACCGAAAGTTCCGGAGAAATCTCCATGATGCTTATGGGTGAAGTTCAAACCCAGGTTATAAAACAGATTTTAGCAGACAGATTTAAGGTTCAGATTGAATTTGGCGAAGGTAGAATTGCCTATAAAGAAACTATTGAAGAACCTGTAATTGGTGTTGGTCATTATGAACCTCTCCGTCACTATGCAGAAGTTCAATTACAGTTAAGCCCTCTTCCACGAGGAACTGGTCTCAAATATGTTTCAAAACTCTCGGTTGATGTTCTTGAAGCTCACTGGCAGCGGCTTTTAATCACTCATATGAAAGAAAAAACTCACATTGGAAAACTTACCGGAAGTCCAATTACAGACATTGAAATTAAAGTTGTTGCGGGCAGATCTCACTTAAAGCACACAGAACCTGGAGATTTCAGACAATCAACCTACAGAGCAATTCGACACGGACTGATGTATTCTAAATCAATTCTTCTTGAACCCTACTACGCCTACGAAATTGTTGTTCCAGAAAGCTGTACAGGCCGAGTTATGAGTGATCTGGAACGAATGCACGGAACTTGTACTTTAAATGAAATTAAATCCGGATTTGCAACCTTAAACGGAAGAGTTCCAGTTGCCACAATGCAGAATTATACAAATGAAGTAAGAGCCTACACCAAAGGTCAGGGCCATTTGAATCTTGCGATGGATGGCTACGAAATTTGTCATAATCAGGCCGAAGTAATCGAAAAACTTGCTTATAATGCCGATTCCGACATGGAAAACCCTGCTTCCAGTGTTTTCTGTTCTCATGGCGCAGGCTTTTTAGTTCCATGGCAGGAAGTAAACAATTACAAGCATATTAAACTTGATTAAACCCGGTTAAACTGCCTGAAATCTCTCAAAAAAAAGAAGAAATTGCTATTTTTTTCATAAATTATTCAATTTTATTTTAATCCCACTTGTTATATTATAATTATAAGTGCATTTGGAGGTTACTATGAAAGAATATATCCCGGGAACAGTTAAACTTGAAGGCGGTTTGTTCAAAGAAAGAGAACAGGTAAACCGTGAATACCTGCTTGAACTTGATTCCCAGTGTTTATTACAGAATTTCTATCTTGAAGCAGGAATCATTATGCCAAATATGCAGGTAATTAATGATCCGAACAACGCAAAACTTCACTGGGGCTGGGAATCTCCTTTATGCCAGCTTAGAGGCCATTTTTTAGGTCACTGGCTTTCGGCTGCTTCAAAGCTCATTGCAACCTACAATGACCAGCAGCTTTTAGTAAAATTAAACTATATTATCGATGAACTTGAACGCTGTCAGGATTTGAATGGCGGAAAATGGGTTGGTTCTATTCCTGAAAAATTCTTTAAGCGCCTTGAACGCAGTGAATATATCTGGTCTCCACAGTACACAATGCACAAAACCTGTCTTGGTTTGATGCATGCCTATCAGTACGCAAAAAATGAAAAAGCTCTTTCAATTCTGGATAATCTTGCAGACTGGTATGTTGAATGGACTGAATACGAAAGCAAAAACTGCCCTAAAGCTATTTATAGTGGTGAACAGGGAGGAATGCTGGAAGTATGGGGAACAATGTATCAGCTTACAAAAGATGAAAAATACCTAACTTTAGCAGAACGATACAACGCAAATAGTGAATTCACACAGCTTCTTGAAGGAAAAGACGCATTAACTAATACCCACACAAATGCTTCAATTCCTCTTGCCCATGGGGCCTGTAAAATGTATCAGGTTACAGGGGAAGAAAAATGGCTTAAAATTGCAAAGGAATTCTGGAGATGGGCTGTAACTGAACGAGGATATTTCTGCACAGGTGGCAACAATTCCGGAGAATTCTGGATTCCCGCTAAAATGCAGGCTCACTTCTTAAATGACCGTGACCAGGAATTCTGTACAGTTTACAATATGATTCGTCTTGCTCAGTATCTGTATGATTTTACAGG
>JAZQOB010000030.1:0-3666 GCA_045627625.1 Treponema sp. | reverse complement strand
TACGATCCGACTTAAGATTACATTCAGGTTAAGTCCGAACCCAAGAAGGATTACCGCCCACTGCAGGATTTTTTTCGATGTGAATTTGATTCCTTTTTCAAATGGAGTTTTATTCTTCATGAATAGGCCAACAATCATACCTGCCAGAATCGCAATTACGGCTCCACCAATGATTGGAAAAAATGTTCCGATTATCCATGAAGGAATTGCAATAATCAGACACAAAAGCATTCCTTTCCAGTTTTCTTTAATAAATGTCATATTTAGTACCTATATCTTTTTGATTTTGAACCGTCTGGGTCGTAATCGAAAATTGATTTTAGAAGATTGGTGAAGTTCATAGTGTTCACTTACTCTTCATCAGGTTTCTGGCCGTCATGGGCAAGCCATTTGCATTCTGTGATTTCCATATTTGTAAATGTTGCTTTGAACGATGAATCTTCAGGACTGCAGGCGTAAATACCAAACTGGATTTCGTCAGTTGCCTTGTACATGTGACAGATTCTCATCTGTTTAAATTTGATTCCGTCTTCCGAACATTCAATGCAATAATCATCTTCACGGCGGCTGAACCGATACCACATTGATTTAATATCTGCAGGAATTTCTGTTGTTGCCCAGTCTGAATATCCGTTGTTTGTTGCAACACTTCCAAGGTGCTGAAACTCATCGTTTTCAAATTCAATGGAACCTTTTAGCCAGTTTTCACTGTCCAGATACATAACAACACCGCACTGGTCAAAACGCTGTTTGCTTTCAAACTCAGTCTTTACGATAAATGAGAAATACTTTTCCGAAGTCTTCATCTGAAGGACAGGTGCGTTGTCATTTCTAAAGTGATAATAAGTCCTCTGCCACAAGTCTGTATGAGGTGCAGTGATAATTTCAATTTTGTCATCGGTGATAGAATAATCCTTAGGCTCACGAGTCCAGTTCCATTTTGTTGATTCAATTTTCATATTTTTCCTACTTCAAACTCAAAATAATATCAGTTTTACCCTTCCCTGCCGCAAGGAATGTTTTGATTTCTTTTACATCAGCAATATCAAGTTTTCCAAGCATTGTGTAACTCCAGCTGTTGTTGTCATAGAAGAAGCTGATATTGTTTCCCTGATAAAGAACGATGTCTCCTGGAACTGTATCAATCTGCGAATTGGCAGTTGGAAGTCTTGTTCCGAAAGTTCCCACTTTTTCAAATCCGCCGTAGTCATCGGTTTTTACAATTATATTGCCTTTTGAAAGAAGTTCAAGAAGATCTTTTGTTGCAACATTATCAACCAAAGTTGCTGTTTTTGTTACACCGTTCACAGTTACATTTATTGTTGTTCCCATAGTTTTTTCACCTGTTGGTTTTGTTGATTGAGCACATGCTGAAAATGAAAAGAAGCATAATGCCAGGATTGTTAAAATCGATTTTTTCATATCGTTTTTCCTTCTCTATTAAAGTTCCTTTCTCATAGCAAGCATTATATCGCCATGTCGATTTTCATCATCCCTTACGGAGTTTACTTCAGGAAAATCTGCAATCAGTCCTTCATATTTACGGTAAGCAGAATATTCACCCTTAGCAATAAAATAGAGAAGGATTTTCCATCCAATCACATGAGCAAGAACTCCTAGCAGAATTGCCTTTATCTTTCGAGGCTGTAAAGTCTTATTTGTCATCTTGAAAAATACTGATGCGTGATGACCTTCCTCGGCTGCCAGCTGTTTGAATGTATCCCGAATACGATCGGTTGGTGCTATTGTTGAAAGCTTTAGATACATTGGAACTGCATCAATTTCGCCCTGCTGGGATTTTATTAATTGTTTAAGTTGTTTTTTAGTCATTTAATTCCCCTTTTCTATGAGATTACAGATTGCTACCCAAATCAGTAAGTTCTTTCACAAGTTCAGCATTATTTCTGATTTCATCTTTTCCATTTGCATAGAATGGCTTATAGAAAAGCATGTTCCAGTCGAGATATGAAGCCATACATTCAAACTGTTTTTTAATAAGTTCATACTGAGTTGCATCAACAGGAGAGCCACCTGGAACGAGAACGCCAATTTTCTTTCCTTTAATCTGTGCTCCACGGCAATAACATTTATCGATAACAAGTTTTGTCTGGGCTGTCATTCCCCACCAGTAAACAGGAGTTGCAAACACAATCATGTCTGCTTCCACAAGTTTGTTGATAGTTGGATTTGTATCGTCCTTATCAACACAGCCTTTGTGACATTCACAGGCTCCGCATCCTTTACAGAAACCGATGTTAAGTTTATCAGCCTGAATGATTTCGATTTCATTCTTTGCCTTTGCACCTTCTGAAAAAGCTTCAATTGCGGCCAGTGTGTTTCCTTTTCTGGCACTTCCGTTTACGATTACAATTTTCATGGTATTCTCCTCAATTACAGTTTTTCATAATACTTACGAATTTTTTCTGCCATAAGTTTTCTTCGTTCGGCTAAGAATTCTTCGTATTTTTCAAAAGTCCAATTCTTAATCTCAATTGTAAGTAAGTTTCTCTATAAAAGCTTTTATTCTAAAAATATAACATGATGTAAAATGGAAAAGACCTTTATAATTATTAAATATTTCATCATCAGGTTTATAATCTTGATGAATTATTAAATGAGAAATTATATGTGTTATCTTTTGTGTAAAACTATCACTATTAGTACCATTTTTATATTTATTATAAACTTTTGTTTGTAAAGATTGGCCTTCTGTAGGAATTATTTCATCATAAAATTCTTGAATTTTATCTTCCTTAAAGTATTCATCATTACATACATATGATTCTGCCAGTATTAAATGATATTCATCTGCCACATCTGCTAAAAGCCAGTTATACAAAACCTTTTTTGCGTTGTCTTTTTGAACATTTGTCCATTTTACTTGATATAAAATTTTCTTTTGATTTGTATTAAAAGAATAACTGGAGTCTTCATCTTTTATAATCGAAACATCATCTAAAAACTCATATCCCGCTTCATCATATATTTGTAACTTATATAAAAGCGAAATAAATACTTTAATTTGAAAATAGTAACCTGCTAATGATTCGATTCCTGGATTGTAACTACTCATAACTCCCCTCTAAATGCTCTAGCTAGGATTGATTTCTTTAATAAATCTATCTGCTCCAAAACTGCTTCGGCTGCTTCTTTTGCTTTTGTTTCTTTTTCAAGAATAACATCAAGTATTCGGACAATTTCTTGCTGTTCGGGAAGAGAACAAATTTTTATACCAATAATTGATAATTCTTTTGAATTTATATTATGAATTCCTGATGATGATTTTGCTTTGTTAAACATTTGATTTCGAGCATCTTTTGAATTTAAGAATACTACAAGATATTTTGGATTTACAATTTCAGATGGTGTTATTTTTATCAGAAATGATCCATAAGTATATTTCTCATCGTTATTTTCTGATAATGCGGATTTTCCAACCAAGTCACGACTACCATTTGAACGAATAATCAAAATATCATTTTTCTTGACATAATAGTTTTCCTCAACTGACTCTTTTTCTGCAAATTTTAAATCCGAATAATCAATAAAGCCATAATCAATATTTGGAATACGAAGAACGGGAATTCCTTTATTGTCATAATCACATTTATCTGAAATTCCATATTTACAACCAGACACTATTTCCCCACTAGTCTTCTCCACCCA
>JAZQOB010000029.1:0-11430 GCA_045627625.1 Treponema sp. | reverse complement strand
TCCATATACGCCTTCCCCGTAATACTGAACAGAAAACAAATAATTACAACAGGTTTTATAATCAATATGTCTGCTTATATATCTTTTATTTGCAAAATGGGTAAGTCTCCTATTTAAACTAAAAGAATCGGAACAAACATGAACTGCCATTTGAGAAACCAATAACGCAATACTATTCTTATTAGAAAACAAATCAACAATTAACGGATATTTATGAAATTTAATATCTTTTTGATTTTCGTAAATATAAGAAACAATAAGCAATTGTTCATCAGATAATTCCACATTAGTTTCTTTAATTAAATCTTCAGGAGAAACTTTTACTTCAATTGTTTTTAAATATATTCCCAAAACTATATAAAGCAAGATTAAAAGAGAAAGTAAGATTCCTAAAATTATTCCAATTATTTTTAACAATTTTTTCATTATGTTTATAATAACACAGTTTTTCAGATTTAAAATAAAAAAGACCATCTAACAAGTTCTAAACAGAACTTATGAGACGGCCCGTAATAATCTGCTATTTTTTAAGAAAATTATTTTAATAAATTTTCTACAGTTTTTGCAGCTTCTTCAATTTCTGCAATATCCAGAGTTTCAACTTTACCTGCATCTACAGCAGCACTTGTTTTTTCTTCCATAGGAATGCGTGCAAGAACTGGAATTTTAAAATCTTCAGCGATTTCATCAATATGACTTTCACCAAAAATCTTAATTTCTTTATTACAGTCTGGACATTTTACATAACTCATGTTTTCTACAAGACCAAGAATTGGAACATTCATCATATTTGCCATGTTTACTGCTTTTTCAACAATTACACGAACCAGCTGCTGAGGAGAAGAAACAACGATAATTCCATCAACAGGAAGACTCTGGAATACTGTAAGAGGAACATCACCTGTTCCTGGAGGCATATCTACAAACATAAAATCAACATCCTTCCAGATAACATCTGTCCAGAACTGTTTTACAGCACCGCCAATTACAGGACCACGCCAGATAACAGGATCATTTGCATTCTGGAGAAGGAAGTTCATAGACATAAGCTGAATTCCAGATTCAGTTACAACAGGATTTAAAGCTTCTACACCTTCAACCGCTGTAGCTCTAACTCCACTTACTCCAAAACTTGCTGGAATAGATGGTCCTGTAATATCTGCATCAAGAATTGCAGTTTTAAATCCGTCTTTATTAACTTTACTTGCAAGAAGAGAAGTTACAAGCGATTTTCCAACCCCGCCCTTTCCACTTACAATACCAATAACCTTTTTTACTTTGCTGTCTTTATGAAGATAAGCTTTAAGATCTCTTTCAGAACAGCTTTTTCCACAAGAACCACATTCGTGATTACAATCTGACATAATACGCTCCAAAAAATGCATGATGAATTATGCACAATGAATATACATACTAAATATAAGCAAAAACAAATAGAAATTCAAAGAAAAAAATCTAGTAAATTTTACTCATAGGAATAGTTATAAATAACAGTTACTGTAGAAGGAAGATATGTTTTTTTAACAGATGCCCATTCTTCTTCAGTTCCTTCATAGTAAACTTTAGTAATTGAAGAATTTTTTGAATACAACATAGTATCAATATTTCTTATTGATTTTGGAATAGTTAATTCCTTTAACGAACTACATTTTCTAAGAACCTGACTGCCAACACTTGATATATTCTTTGGAAATTTTAATGACTTAAGTTTTGAACATCCTGAAAATGCACTATATTTAATTTCTTTAACAGTTGAAGGAATTGTAATATTTTCTAATGCTATACATGATTGAAAAGTATCATCTCCAATAACTTCCAGACCTTCTGGTAAAATAACTTCAGTCAAATTTGAACAGTTATTAAATGTAAAGTCACCAGTATTTTTTAAAGTTGAAGGAAGTACAACTTTTTTTAGATTTGAACAGTATGCAAAAGTACTACTTCCTTCTATAACAATTACACCTTCAGGAATTATTAATGTTTCAATTGAAATACCTAAAAATGCAGAAATACCAATAGATTTTAAATTTTCAGGAAGAGTAATTTCTGTTAAACCAGTACATTTATAAAATGCAGAACGTCCTATTGAGGTTGTATTTGGAGAAAATCTAATATCTTGAACTCCTGACCATTCATAAAAAGAATAACTATTAATTTCAGTAATGCCTGTTAAATCTAATGTTGTAATAGAAGAAGCTGGCTGCTCATTAATATATAGTTTTTTACCTGAAACAGCATCGGATAATTTTACTTTAATCCAGTCTTCAATATTTCCCTTATAATAAATGAAAGGTTTACTTTCTGGTAAAGCATATTGCTCTATTTCAACAACGCTTTTTGGTATTTCCAGAGACTCTACCCCAACAACTCTATAAAATGAGTAAGTTCCAAGAGTTTTTACTTTATCAGGAATAACAGAATTTTTGCAGCCTATAATAAGTTTATCTGTCTTCTTCTCAATAACAGCATTACAACTATCTGGACTTTCATATTCAGTATTGTTTTCGTCTACTGAAATTTTTTCCAAATAAATACAACCGTCAAAAATATTTCCATTTATATATTTAACACTGGATGGAATACAAACCTCTTTTAATCCTTCACAACCGGCAAAAGCAAATTCACCAATAGTTGTAACAGAATCTAAAAATGTAATATCTGTAAGAGCTAGACAATTAGCAAAAGCTAAATTCCCAATATGAGTACCCTTAGCAGAAAGAGTAATATCTTTTAAAGATGTGCACCAATTAAAACAATAAGTAGGAATTTCAGTTAATCCAACCGGCAGCTTTACACTCGTCAATGAAGTACAGTTTTCAAAAACAGAAGCTCCCATATCTGTAACCGAATCTGGTATTACAATTTCTTTTAATGATTTACAGTCAGCGAATACATTAACATCAATTTTCGTTACTGTCTCAGGCAATATTACTTTTTTCAGCTTTGAACATCCGTAAAATGCTGAATAACCTATTATTTTACAACCCTTTCTTATTTCTACTTCATCCAAATTCGTATTACAAACGAAGGCATTGCAACCAATTTTTTCAATATAATAACCAAGTTTTATCTTCACCAGTATTGAATTGTAGTCAAATGCATTATCAGGTATTTCTGTTACTTCTATACAGTTCAATAAATTCAAAGAAACTTTTACATCATTATGATTTCTCAAAATTGAAATAAGCGATTCAAAATTAAAACTTCTATCTGCAATAGAAACTTTAACAAGTTCAGATTTATCAGTTACATTATTAAGATATTCATCAAGATCTTTTATATAAACAAAATCACCTTCAACCTCTTCCAATTCAGCATTTATTACCAAATTCTCTGTAATAACGGTTTTAAAATCAAATAAATCTGTTCCATTTCTCCAGGCTGTTATTAAATAACCTTCAACATCAGGAATATCAGGAATGGAAACACAGGTACCATATTCAACATCTTCTACATAAGATGTTTCATTTACATTAAAAGTTACATGTAGAACATTGTTCTGATCATCTTGATTTTCTACTGATGGGTTATTTTTTTTATCAATCGATGATTTACATGATGTTAGTCCAACAATAACAAAAGATAAATAAAGTAAAATTAAGAAGGATAAAAACTTTTTCATATTAGCCTCACTTTTTAAATTAACAAAATTGTAACATATTTTTTGTGATTTTTACAAGGAAAACTACCGGGAGGCTCTGTATATTTATTCGGATTTTTTGTATACTTATGCAAAATTATTTTCAAAAAAGGTGGTCGTTATGACAGCTCAGATGATTGCCAAGATTATTGCCTTTGTTCTTTATCTTGGTGTAATGATTTTCATTGGATTACGAAGTGCCAGCAAAAATAACAGTTCAGCTGACTTCTTCTTAGGAGGACGTAAAGTTGGTCCTTGGGTAACAGCACTTTCAGCAGAAGCTTCTGACTCTTCAGCATGGCTTTTAATGGGACTTCCAGGCTTGTGTTATCTTGGTGGAGTTCAGGAATCTATCTGGACAGCTATTGGTCTTATTTTAGGAACATATTTAAGCTGGTTATTTGTTGCAAAACCATTAAGAAAATGTTCTATCGCTTACGGTGATTCTATTACTATTCCTGAATTCCTGTCTAATCGTTTTGCTGATAAATCGCACCTTCTTTCAATTGTATCTGTAATCTTCATCGTTTTATTCTTTACTATCTATACAGCTTCTGGTTTTGTTGCTTGTGCTAAATTATTCAACTCTGTATTCGGATTGAATTATTATGCAGGTCTTGCAATCGGTCTTGTTGTAATTCTTTGTTATACAGTAACAGGTGGTTACACAGCGGTTTGTACTACAGACTTTGTTCAGGGAACTTTGATTTTCATCGCATTCATTATTTCTACTGTAATTGCTGTATTCGCAATTGGTGGTGCTGGTGAAGCAGTAAATGTATTCCAGAACTTTAAGGAAGTAGCAGGAACAGAACTCCAGGCATTCAACGGCATGGGTATTGTTTCAGCTTTGGCTTGGGGTCTTGGATACTTTGGTATGCCTCATATCATCGTTCGCTTTATGGGAATCCGTTCTAACACAGAAATCAAAAAAGCTCGCCGTATCGGTATTATCTGGATGGTAATTTCTTATATTGGTGCAATTCTTATTGGTACTCTTGGTACAGTTTATTTGAAGAAATACGGAATTACATTGGATTCAGTAAGTGCAGAAACTGTATTCTCTGAAACAATGCAGAATATGTACCCAGCATTCATCGCAGGTATCTTCTTGTGTGCTATCCTTGCTGCTTCAATGTCTACTGCAGACTCACAGCTTCTTGCAGCATCTTCTGCTGTAAGCCAGGATATTTACAAAGGTTTGATTAAGAAAAATGCAGAAGAAAAAGAAATTATGATTGTTAGCCGATTCACAGTATTTATGATTGCTTTGATTGCATTGCTTCTTTCTTTGAATGAAAAATCTTCAATCTTCAATTTAGTTTCTTTTGCATGGTCAGGATTTGGTGGAACATTTGGTCCATTAGTATTGCTCGCTCTCTACTGGAAACGAACAACTGCAGTTGGTGCAATTGCAGGCCTTGTTTGTGGTGGTGTAACAGATGTTGTATGGCACTATCTCCCTGCTTCAATCAATCCAATTTTCGGATTGTACGAAATCGTTCCTGCATTCATCGTTTGTCTTGTAGTAACAGTTATTATTTCACTCTGTACAAAACAGAATGAAGAAGTTGCTGCTAAGTTTGAAGAATACAAGAAAATGGAAGACTAATTAAAAGTTTCCTGATTTTAAGATAAACAAAAAAAATGCGTTGTATTGATTCGTTCAACACAACGCATTTTTTTTGTCTCAATCTATAAGATTTAATTAAGCAGAAGGAGTTTCTTCAGTTACTAAATCTTTAAGATCTTTATTTGTCATAGCACAAACACAAGAGTCACTGTAAATATTTACTGCAGTTTCAATCATATCGATTACTGCGTAAATTGGAAGAATAATTCCCATTACACCAATTGGCATTCCTTTTCCAGCCATAAGAGAAAGTGTAAGGAAGAAACATCCCATTGGAACACCCGCATTACCTACAGCACTGATTACTGAAACCAAAATCCATGCAATTACAGTAATAAGATTTAATTCAACTCCACCGTTCTTCATAACAAAAAGAGATGTTACAAGAATAAATGCAGCACAACCATTCATATTGATTGTTGTACACATTGGAAGAATGAAACGAGAGAATTTTTTATCACATTTAACACGATTTTCAACACAATCCATTGTTACAGGGAGAGTTGCAGCTGAAGATTTTGTGAACAAAGCAGTAAGAATAGCAGGAATCATATTCTTAAAATGTTTGAATGGATTAATTCCACGAATCAAAAGGAAGAGTGAAAGTACGATAAAGAACTGAATCAAGTTTCCACTTAATACAACAGCAACATATCTACCAATTGAATCAGCAACAATACCAGCAGAAAGATCAGATACAAGCTGAGCAGTAAATGCAATAATTCCGATTGGAAGAATAGCAATAATCCATCCGATTACCATGAATACAATTTCCTGGAAACCATTGATTACATTAAGAATTGCAGTCTTTTTATCAGATTCTTTCATTCTTGAAATTGCAAAACCAAAAGCAAAAGAAACGATTAAAATTGAAAGAACATTACCAGATACAAATGGATAAAGAATATTATCTGGAATAGCCTGAACAAAGTAATCAAGGAAAGTAGCAGAATTCATGCTTGCCAATTTATCAGCAGCAACTCCTTCGTAAACTGAAGCTGAAAGAACTTCTGGTTTAATTACAAAGAACAAGATTGCAGCGATTGTTGATGCTGCAAGAGTTGTAAGAAGAGTATACATAAGTGTTCTTCTAAAAATCTTTCCAGTTTCTTTATTTCCACCAAGCATAGCAAGTGTAGTAAGAACAGAAACAGCAATAGCAGGAACAGCTGTAAATTTGAAAAGTCTAGTAAAAATAGTTGCAACAAAATTACAGATATTGTCTACTGCAGCAACATGCAGAGATCCTAAAACTGCACCAATAATAAGTGCTCCAACCCAAAAAATTACTTGTTTAATTTGTTTGGACATTTTTAACTCCTTATAAATAAAATGCGTAATTATTATATCGCAAAACTTATTAATCTTCAATTTTGTAAATAAAAAAAAAAGCCTCCTCCTTTTCAGGAAGAGACCTTTCTAATTAAGAATTACTAAATTTATTATTTTTCATTCTTAATTTTTAATTCACTATACGCGTTCTGCTTCGTAAGATTTAGCATCTTTACCCATCATTACAACGATTGAAGAACCATCTTTAATCATTTCCAATGGGAGATAACATGCATCTACGCGTTTTCCGTCGATTTCAACATATTCAACACCTTTTGAAACATGCTGTGGATTTTTTACTTCAATCTTAATGTTCATGTTTCTCCAGCGGCGTTCTACAGAGAATCCGTCCCAGTCAGATTTAATACATGGGTCAAAAAGCATACCATTGTACTGAGGTTTAATACCAAGAATGTACTGAGTAATTGCATAGTAAGACCATGTACCAGCACCAGAAAGCCAAGATACTCTTGTGTTTCCAGGGCGTTTAGAGAATGTTGAGTAAGTTGTCTGACCAATTACATATGGTTCTGACTGACGAACTTCAGCTTTATCGTTATAAGCAGCAGGAATAGCAGCTTTAATGTATTCGTAAGCACGGTCACCGTTTCCAAGCATTGTTTCTGCAATAACACCCCAACCCTGTGTATGGTTGAAGATACCAGCATTTTCTTTAATACCTGGCAAGAATACTACAGAAGACATAATGTCTGAACGAGTCATAACAAATGGAGGAGCACAGAGCATCAAACCATAAGGAGTTGCAAGTTTTTCTTTTACAGACTGCATACAAAGTCTAGCCTGTTCTGCAGTTGCAGCAGAAGACATAACAGCCCAAACCTGTGTATTAAGGTAAATCTGTCCTTCTTCAATTGTCTGTGTACCGTAAACAGTTCCGTCTTCGCCAATAGCCCAAACGAACCATTTTCCGTCCCAGCATTTTTTCTGGATGTTAGCATCCAAAGTTTCACGCTGTTTCAAAGCCCATGCAGCTTCATCTTCTTTTCCAAGACGCTTAGAAATATCTGCATAAGTTGTAAGACCAAGTCTCAACTGGAATGCTACGAAGAGTGATTCTCCGTGATAACCGAGTTTAAGACAGTCGTTCCAGTCTGCCAAAAGACCACATGGAAGTCCGTCTGCACCCATTCTTTCCAGGTTGAATTCAAGAGCGCGTTTCAAGTGTCCGTAAACTGTAGCTTCGCCGCCATCAGCATAAGGAACTACCTTGTTATAGAAATCAAAGTTACCTGTTTCTGCAACATAAGCAGGAACAGAGGTGAAGAACCATTCACAGTCATCTGAACGGAATTCTTCTGGTTTTGGAGCTTTTTCGTGACCAGCATTGAAGTCCTTTGAAATTACAGGAACTGCACCACCGTTCTGGCACTGACCAGAAATCATACGAACAAGTCTTTCTTCAGCTTCTTCTGGAATAGCAGCAGAAACACCAAGAATATCCTGTACAGAGTCACGATATCCAAGACCATCGCGTTCTCCATTGTATACAAGAGAAGCGGCACGAGACCATGCAAATGTAATCAAACAGTTGTATAAGCCCCATACATTTACAGTATGGTTAATATCTTCATCTGGAGTAATTGCCTTGAATGAACCCAATTTAGCATGCCAGTTCTTTACAAGCTTGTCGAACTCTTCATCAGCGCGTTTGAAATTACCAAATTCATTTAAGATTTTCTGTCCTACAGCACGAGCATCATCAATACCAAGCATCAACATGATTTCTTTTGTTTCACCTGGTTTAAGTTCCAAATCACCCTGTACTGTACCACAAGTATTGTCACCGTATGCTTCAGAGTTTGTACAAGCTCCATCAACTACAGCTTTTGGATGTTCATAAGAACCATAAGTTCCGATAAATGCTTCACGGCTTGTATCAAAACCTGTCATTGGAGTACCAACAAGAGCAACCCATTCGCTCATGTATGCACCACCAACTTCCCATTCTGGGTGCTGTGTATACAAGTTATCCTGAATAGTATAGCGGAGCAAGTTATCACCAACTTTTTCACCTTTAGAAATAAAGATTGAGTACTGAAGGTTTACCTGGTCCTGAGTTGTATTCCACTGGTTAGAGAATTCACAATATGAGAATACACGGATTTTACGAACCTTGTCTGAAGTATTAGTTACCTTAAGTCTCCAGTATTCAAAGTTCTGTCCAAGAGGAACATAATATTTAGTTTCTGATTTGATTCCTTTGTATTCAGAAGTGATTGTTGTATATGCAGTACCATGACGACATTCTGATTTATACTGATCAAGAGGTTTACCTACTGGCTGCCAAGAAGCTGACCAGAAATCACCATCTTCCTGATCGCGAAGGTAGAAATAACGACCTGGCTGATCCATTGGAATAGAGTTGAAACGAAGACGCATAAATCGTCCTTGCGCTCCTGATTTATAAAAACCATAACCGCCGGCATTGTTTGTAATTACAGCACCGTAAACTGTTGATCCAAGATAATTGCTCCATGATGTTGGAGTATCTGGACGAGTGATGACATATTCTGCTTTGTCATCGTCAAAATAACCGTATTTCATTTACGCCCCATTAATGTTATTAACATAAATTTACTTAAATTTCCTACTTTAACATAGGTAATTTTTATTATAAATGACAAAATAGAATAATACAATGTAAAAAAATCTACTCAATTTGTATTTTTCGCTAAATATTTGGATTTTTTTTATCCTTCTTTAAAAGCTCCCCAAATTTCTTCAAATGTTCAAATTCTTTTGGACTGCTCTTTCTCAGGTATTCGTGAACTATTTCCATTCGGTTATGTAAAAGTTCTTTAGCTTTAGGATTCAACAGACTGACCTTCTTTTCAACAACATCTTTTCGTTTTTCAATAAGTTTTTCCAGTTCATGAAGTTTATCAATATCAATCTTACCTTTTTCAAAAAGCTGTTCAAGTTTAATTTCCAGATGTTCAAGCAAAGCTTCTTCATCAAAGAGACCGATTTTTCCCCAGCCCGCATTTTCTTCAAGTTTTTCGATATTAAAGTCTGCAATTTCCGCAGAGTTGGCATTTTCAGTTGCACTAGAAATTGATTCTGCCATTTCAACTGCCATTTTCTGCATCTGCTTTTCTGCTTCTTCTCCAAATGCCCATTCAAACTCTGCAAGTTTTTCATCCGACTCAATATATGGATATTTTTCACCAGGAGCAAATCCCTCCAGAGGATAAGGCTTTTCAAATCCACAGGCACGCAAAGCTAAAGACATTGTTCGTCGTACATTTCCATCTTCAATCAATTTTTCTGCGCCGTACAGTCTTAACTGATCATTTACATGACCTTGCTGTTCAGTCAGGTAAAAATGAATTCCTTTAGATTCCAGCTTATTTTTGAGATACAAAATTCTGTCAGCAGCAGTAATATCAATATCCCCTATTCCACTGGCATCAACAATAACAAATTTTGTGTCCTCCCTGATTGCATTTTCTATATCACTTAAAAAGGTTCCGATATTTGCAAAAAAAAGATTTCCGCCAAAACGATATATCAAAGTATTGGTGACAGGTCTGGAATTTCTGTTTCGCGCAAGATTATAGTAACCGTGATGTCCTGGAATTTTTCCTAAAAATCCTCTTGGTGGCAAAACAGCTTTTCTTACAACCAAAACAAAAGAAAGTACAACTCCAATTACAACACCATATATTGTTCCAAGAAAAAGCACTCCAAAAAATGCCATCATAAAAATCCAGAACTCTATTTTATTACATTTCCAGAGACGGATTGCCTGTTTATAATCTATTATTCCTATCAAAGCAGACATTACAATTCCAGTTAAAATAGGAACAGGCAGAAATACAAAAAGCTTTGTACAGAACAAAAGCACTATTAACATTGAAAAAAATGCAGAAACAGACATAAGCTGACTTTTACATCCAAACTGATCTGCTAATCCTGAACGGGAAACACTTCCATTAATTGGACAGGAACCACTTACTGCTCCAGCAATATTCATTAAACCCAAAGCCACCAGTTCCCGATTATTATCGATTTTATAATCATACTTCTGAGCATAACTGTTTCCTGCCAGAAGTGTCTGAGCCATAATTACCAGAGCTATAGTAAGGCTCAATAAAATACATTCCTTAAAATAAGGCTGAATAATTTTTACATCAGGAATACTAAAATGAGGAAGGCCACCATCTACCGAAGACAGAAGTTTAACACCAAAATTGTCAATTTTAAGAAAAGCTGCCAGTAACATTCCAACTACCAGCATTACAACTGAAGTTGGGAATTTTGGAAACAGTTTTTTTGTAATATGAATAATTCCTATTGTTCCAATACCAAGTGCAAAACTTAAAAAATTGAATTCAGAAAATTCTGAAATAATATGAGGAATTAAAACTAAAACTTCCCCAGTTCCAGCATTGCCTCCAAAAAGCTTTGGTACAGACATTAAAATAATTGTAATTCCAACACCAGAAATAAAACCACCCATTACAGGATTAGAAATATATTTTACAATTCTTCCCGCCTTTACAATACGGAATATAAACATCCAGAGCCCAACTAAAAGTGTAATAACAGGAACAATCTGAATTGATAATTTTGAACCAGCAGCAACTCCAAATCCTGCAACAGTAGCACCAACCATTGCAGCAGGCATTGCATCAACTCCAACTACAAATTGAGGAGATGATGAAAATAATCCATAAACTAAAATTGGTAATAAAGATCCATACAATCCATATTCAGAAGGCAAACCAGCAACCTGTGCATACCCCATAGAAATTGGAATGGAAACTAAAGCTACAATAATTCCGGAAAAAATATCATTTAT